>NZ_JBEXUE010000048.1:0-33940 GCF_040614275.1 Streptosporangium sp. NPDC006013 | reverse complement strand
GCGCCGCGCGGGTGCGGGAGCCCGGTGCGTTGCCGCCGGACAGGATCGGCAGCGCGGGCTGTGCCGGCTTGGGGTAGGACTCCACGTCCTCGAACTCGACCCAGCGCCCCTTGAAGGAGGCGCGCCGCTCGGTGAACAACGCGTTGAGCGCCTGGATGGCCTCGGCCGCGTGCTCGCCCCTGTTGATGCGCCGCCCGGGGTTCATCGCCTCGAACTCCTCGCGGTAGGCGCCGATGCCCACGCCCAGCACGGCCCTGCCTCCGGACAGCCGGTCGAGGGTGGCGACCTGCTTGGCGGCCACCACCGGGTTGCGGAACGGCAGCACCATGATCGCCGTGGCCAGCCGGATCCGGCTGGTGAGCGCCGCGACGTAGCTCAGATAGGCGAACGGGTCGTAGTAGCGGGGCGGGGTGTCGAACTCCTCGCGCACGTAGCCCTGCGTGGTCACGTGGTCGTTGCCCCAGACCGAGTCGAATCCCAGCCGCTCGGCCTGGACGGCCAGCTCGACCGCCTCGGCGGCGTCGGCGTAGGGGACGGGGTACATCAGTCCCTCCGTGCCCGTGGGCACTCCCAGACCGAATCTCATCGAACATCCCCTTCCCGTGCGTCGGCCGTGACCGGAATCGGGGCGTTCCGCCTGAGGGCGGTCACCGCCCAGCCCAGTACGGCATAGCAGACGAACCCGTAGACCAGCCCCTCGATGGCGTCGGTCAGCAGGACGTCGGTGTACTTCGCCAGCAGCGCCGCCACGACCCAGGCCACGAGGGCCTCGGCCCGCACGGCCGGTGCCGACTCCAGCAGCTGGTCGCCCGTGTGGTGGCGGGCCAGGATCCAGAAGTGCGCGATGAGCACGCCGGCGAACGGCGGCGCGATGATCGCGATGACGTTCAGGAAGACGAGGAACTGGGCGGCCAGGCCGGCGAAGGCGACCAGGATCGCGATGACGATCGAGATTATGGTCCAGGTGGGTTTGCCGACACGCAGCCCCAGGGTGTTGGAGGCGTTGGTGAAGGCGAGCGAGGCCGAGTAGAGGTTGTTGTCGGCGGTGTTCCACAGGGCCAGCACCAGCATCACCGCGGCCGGGGCCAGCAGGCCCAGTCCCTGCATGACCAGCACGAAGTTGCTGTTGCCCACGGACATGGCCGAGACGGTGGCGATGATCTCGAAGACGCCCGCGCCCACGACGAACCCGGCGAAGCAGGAGATGATCACGTCGCGGCCGCGGGAGGCGAAACGCGTCACGTCCCCGACGAGCGCGGCGCCGGTGATCCACGTCGAGATGACGGCGCCGACCGCGACGGCGAACCCGATGGGCACCGCGGGCTGCTGGGCGGCCATCTCGGCGAACCCGCCGTCCCCGCCACCGATCTTGAAGAGCGCCAGCAGCGCGATCGCGACCTCGATGGGCACCGCGATCGCGGAGAACTTCGCCAGCCCCTTGAACCCGAAGATCGCCGTCGTGGTGATGGCGGCGCCGAACGCCAGAATGAAGGCCCATGGCGGGATCGCTGGAATCAGCTTGTGCACCGCCCCGCTCCAGGTGTCCATCAGCACCCCGATGAACCCCATGGCGATCACACCGAGCAGCAGCGAGACCACGACCGCGCCCTGGCGGCCGAAGACGACCCTGGCGGCGAGGTAGCTGGACAGGCCGGTCCGGTAGCCGACCAGCCCGATCAGCGCGGACACGGCCACCAGGACCAGGTTGCCGACGAGGATCGCGGCCATTCCCTCGCCGAAGGTGGTCCCGCCGCCCACGACACCGCCGACGAGGAAGCTGCTGACGCTGATGTTCCAGCCGATCTGGACGATGATCATCTGGATCAGGGACTTGCGCCGATGCGCGGGCACAGGCTCCAGCGCGTGGTCGTCGAGGTCGGTGGCGATCGACTCCGACTCCACTTTTGTACTCATAGCGCCTCCTTGACTGGGACTGTGCCCTGGGATAGTCCATAGTCCATTAAGGGGCGTATGCCCAACTACGTGGCTCTGCCGGAAGATGGGGAGATCGCTTTTGTGGACATGACACAAAAGGCCCGCGGCCTCCTCGCGCAGGTCGAGGAGATCGCGGCCACCCTGGTCGGCACCGTCTGGGAGCGCCTGCCCGGATACGACCAGGCGCGGATGGAGGTCGAGGACCTCACCGGGATGGTCGCGCCCAACCTCACCGCCGTGCTCACGGCGGTGGCCGAGCGGCGGGCCCTCACCGAGGCCGAACTGCTGTCCGCGGCGCTGCTCGGCCAGCGGCGGGCCATCCAGGGCGTGCCGATCGAGAGCCTGGTCGCCTCCTGGCACACCGCCGAGCGGGCGCTACTGGAGCGGCTCGCCGCCGCGGCCGGGCCGTCGGTCCAGGGCCACGACCTCGCCGGGCTCGTGCAGCGGCTGGCCGCGCTGACCGATTCCATGATCGACGCCTCGACCGACGCCTACCGCCAGACCCGCAGCGAGGCCGCCGCCCATCTCGACCAGATCGCCACCGACCTGGTGTCCCGGCTCGCCGGCGGGGAGCCGCTCGACCCCGCCGACGTCGAGGAACGCGCCCGGCTCGTCGGAGTGCCCGCCCAGGTGCCGCACCGCGCCGCCGCGATCGGCATGGCCGACGTGACCAGCCCGCTCGCGCTCGCCAGGGCGCAGAAGGCGGTGCTCGACTCGCTGCGCCCCCGGCTGCGCAGCCGGATCCTCGCCGGGAGCAAGGGAGCCACCATGCTGCTTCTGCTCGCCGACGCGCCCGGCCTCGACGAGGCGCTGACCCGCGCCGCCCGCCGGCCGGGCATCCCGCCGGGCCTCGTCCTGGGCCTCGGCGAACCGCGGCCCAGGCTCGGGGAGGCGGGCGGGTCGTGCCGGGAGGCGCTGGCCGCCCTGGAGGCCGGGCTGCGGATGGGGGCCGACCGCGTGGTCGTCCACTTCGAGCGGGTCATCCCCGAGGTGCTTCTCATCGGCAACCCCCTCGACGCCGGCCGCCTGGTGGACACGGTGCTGACCCCGCTGAGACCCAGCCCGGTGCTCATCGAGACCCTGCGGACCTACCTCGCCTGCGGCCTGTCGGTACGGCTGACCGCGCAGCACCTGTCGATCCACGAGAACACCGTCAGCTACCGCCTGCGCCGCATCCTCCGGCTGCTGGACCTGGACGCCCCCTCCCGGCTGCTGCGCCCCGACGTCCTCCTCGCGCTGCGGGCCGACGAGCTCGGCCAGGGCCGGCAGGACGCGCGGCTCGACGACCGCGGCCCGGAGTGACCGGCCCCGGCTCCTGGACGGGTCTCAGCGGCGCATCCCGGCGAAGGCCGCCTCGATCTCGGCGAGGATGGGCTCGTTGCCGGGGAGCAGGGCCAGGGCCTGGCGGACCGTGGTGTGCTGTTCCGCGGTGCTCCGGCTGGTCTTCAGGTAATCGGCGAGCTCGGGTACGTGCCGCACGATGGTGCCGGTGACGATCCCCAGCCCCCCGGACCGGTCGGCGACCTCGCCCAGCGTGCTGTCCAGGGTCAGCGGCGCGAGGCCCGCCCCGTCGTCGCGGTGGGCGGTGGTCCAGCGGTGGCCGCCCGAGCCGACGGTGATCCGGTCGCCGCCGGGCAGGGTGACCTCGGCGACGGTGTTGGCGGGCACGACGGCCTCTACGGTGATCTGCCCGTCCTCGATCCGCCAGGAGACCTCGGCCGTGCCGTACAGGGTGCGCAGCCGGGCGCTCGCGTGGGTGAGGCCGCCGCCGGGCCGGGGGTGGACGGCGAGCCTGCGGTAGCCGGGCTCAGCGGGAGCCAGCCCGGCCACGGTGCGGTGCAGCCAGTCGGCGACCGCCCCCAGCGCGTAGTGGTTGAAGGAGGTCATGTCCCCCCGGTTGACCCGGCCGTCGGGCAGCAGGCCGTCCCAGCGCTCCCAGATCGTGGTGGCGCCCTGGACGACGGTGTACAGCCACGACGGGCACTCGGTCTGCATGAGCAGGTGGTAGGCGGCGTCGAGGTGACCGGTCTCGGCCAGCGCGTCGCAGACCAGCGGGGTGCCGACGAACCCGGTGGGGATGGTGTAGCCGCCGGCGCGCACCAGCTCCCTCAGCCGCAGCGCGGCCCGGCGCCGCTGGACGGGCGTCGGCAGCAGCGCGAACTCCAGTGCCAGCGCGTACCCGGTCACCGAGTCGCTGAGCAGGCGGCCGGAGGCGGCGACGTACTCCTCCTGGAACGCCCGCCGCACCTGCCCGGCCAGCTCTCCGTACCTGGCCTCCTCTTCGGCGCGGCCGAGCACGCCGGCGGCGCGGGACAGCAGCTCGGCCGAGCGGGCGAAGTAGGCGGTGGCGACGATCTCCGGGTAGGTCCTGGACTGGTCGGGCCGGTCGGGGGGCGCGGCCGGGTCCAGCCAGTCGCCGAACTGGAACCCCCGGTCCCACAGCCGGCTCTCCCCGGCCAGGGTCTCCAGGTGGTCCACCCAGCCGCGCATGCTGCCGAACTGCTCCGCCAGCACCCCGGCGTCGCCGAAACGGCGGTAGAGCACCCACGGCACGATCACCGCGGCGTCGCCCCAGGCCGCCGCCGCCCGGTCGGAGTACGCGGGCACCCGGGGGATGACGTACGGGACCAGCCCGTCCTCGCGCTGTTCGGCGGCCAGGTCGGCCAGCCACCCGGTGAGCAGGCCGGCACTGTCGTACAGGAACGAGGCGGTAGGGGCGAACACCTGCAGGTCGCCCGTCCAGCCCAGGCGCTCGTCGCGCTGCGGGCAGTCGGTGGGCACGTCCACGAAGTTGCCCCGCATGCTCCACACGACGTTCTCGTGCAGCCGGTTCACCAGTGGGTCGGAGCAGGTGAACCAGCCGGTGCGTTCCAGGTCGGAGTGGCACACCACCGCTGTCACGTCCTGCGGGCGGACGGGCCCGGAGATCTCCGCGTAGCGGAAGCCGCGGAAGGTGAAGCGCGGCTCGTAGGTCTCCGGGCCGCCGCCGCGCAGGGTGTAGACGTCGGTGGCCCTGGCGCTGCGCATCGTCTCGTAGTGGAGCTCGCCGTCCTGCATGACCTCGGCGTGCCGCAGCACCACCCGCTCGCCCCGCTCGCCCGAGACGGTGATCCGCAGCCGGCCGACGAGGTTCTGCCCGAAGTCCAGGATCGTCGTACCGTGCGCCGAGGCGTGGACCTCCACCGGCGCCACGAACTCGGTGCGGCGCACCGGCGGCCCGGTGGGCGCGACCAGCGTGGCGAGGTCCCGCTCCACGATCCCGGCCGGTGACCAGCCGGACACGTCGTGGCCGGGGGAGGACCAGCCAGGCCGTTCCAGCCGGGCGTCGTGCTCCTCCCCGTCGTACAGGTCGGCGGAGACCAGCGGCCCGGGGGCGGCCAGCCAGGATTCGCCGGTGACGAACCGCTGGACCGTGCCGTCCCGGTAGGAGATCTCCAGCTGGGCCAGTAGCGCCAGCGTGTCCCCGTACAGGGCGCGCCCGCCCCCGGGGCCCAACCGGCCCCGGTACCAGCCGTCACCCAGGGTGGCCCCCAGGCAGTTGGCACCCTCGCGCAGCAGGCCGGTCACGTCGAAGGTCTGGTAGCGCAGCCGGTGCTCGTACGCCGTCCAGCCCGGCGCCAGCACGTGGTCGCCGACCACGACGCCGTTCAGCTCCGCCTCGTACAGACCCAGCGCGGTCGCGTACAGCCGGGCGGAGCGCACGCCGGCCCCCACCTCGAACTCCCCGCGCAGCAGCGAGCCCGCACCCGGGCTCGTGAACCGCGCCGACCAGTCCGCCGGGTCCAGCAGCCCCGCCTCGACCCAGACCTCCTCACTCCACGGCGACAGCCCGTCCGGCCCCTCCACGCGCACCCGCACGGCCACGCGCTCCCGCGAGGCCAGCGACGCGAACGGCCACGGCACGAGCACCGAGTCGCCGGACTCGACCCGCACCCGCTCGCCCCTGGCCTCGATCTCGTACGCGCTCTGCAGCCATCCGCCGCGCGAGGTCCGCGCGATCCACGACAGGCGCGGGCGGGCCACGCCGACGCCCAGCGGTTCGCGGAGGTGCTCGAACCGGATGTCGGTCACGTTGACGGTCATCGTGCTCCCTCACAGTCCGAGGCGGCGGGCCAGCAGCTCACGCCAGTGAGCGGGGTCGCCGAAGAGCAGCTCGCCGCTCTTGGCGCGCTTGTAGTACAGGTGCGCGGGGTGCTCCCAGGAGAACCCGATGGCGCCGTGCACCTGGATCGCCTCGGCGGCGGTGCGGAAGAAGGTCTCCGAACAGTGCGCCTTGACCAGAGCCGCCACCGTCGGCAGCTCGTCGTCGAGGGCGGCCGCGCACCGGCCCGCGTAGTGCACCGCCGTCGCGGCCGACTCGACCCCGAGCAGCATGTCGGCGCACTTGTGCTTGATCGCCTGGAAGCCGCCGATGGGACGGCCGAACTGGTGGCGGTCCTTGGCGTAGCGGACGGTCTCCTCCAGCAGGAACCGCGCGCCTCCCACCTGCTCGGCGGCCAGGGCGACGGCGGCGAGGTCGACGACCCGCTCCAGGGCGGCCCCGGCCTGTCCCTCGGCCCCGACCAGCACGGCCGGGGTGCCGGTCAGCTCGACCCTGGCCTGTTTACGGGTCGGGTCCAGGGTCCGCAGCGGCGTGCGGACCAGCCCGGGGGCGTCGCCCGGTACGGCGAACAGCGAGACGCCGGTACCGGTGCGGGCCGCCACCAGGATCAGGTCGGCGACGTGGCCGTCCAGGACGAAGGACTTCGCGCCCGTCACCGTCCAGCCGCCGGCGCCGGGCCGGGCGACGGCGGTGACGCCGGTCTCGTCCCAGCGGCCGGAGTCCTCGGCGAGGGCGAGCGTGGCGATCGTCTCGCCCGCCGCGATCCGGGGCAGCCAGAGTTTCCTGGTCTCGTCGTCGCCGCAGTGCAGCAGTGCCTGGACCGCCACCGCCGTCGACAGGTACGGCGCGCACAGCAGCCGCCGGCCCATCTCCTCCAGGACCACCACCAGCTCGGCGAACCCGAAGCCCGACCCGCCGTACTCCTCGGGGATGACCAGCCCGCCCAGCCCGAGCTGCTCGTTCATCTGCCGCAGGACGTCCTCGTCGTAGCCCTGCTCGGTCTCCATCAACCGCCTGACCTCGGACTCCGGAGACCGCTGGTCGAGGAAGGCGCGGATGGTGCGCCGGAACTCCTCCTGCTCCTCGGAGAGGGCGAGGCCCGCCATCGCGCCCGCCGCCACCTGGCCGCTCACAGCCTCTGGAGCAGCGTGCCGGTGCCCATGCCACCTCCGCAGCACATCGTGACCAGCGCGTGCTCGCCACCGGACCGCTCCAGCTCGTGCACCGCCTTGGTGGTGAGGAACGCGCCCGTGCCGCCCAGCGGGTGGCCGAGCGCGATGGCCCCGCCGTTGGGGTTGACCGTCGTCTCGTCGGCCTTCAGCTCGGCCTGCCACGCCAGTACGACCGAGGCGAACGCCTCGTTGATCTCCACGACGTCGATGTCGGACATCGCGCGGCCGCTGCGCGCGAGCAGCCGCCGCGTCGCGGGGATGGGGCCGGTGAGCATCAGCACCGGGTCCGAGCCGGCCAGGCAGGTGTCCACGACGCGGGCCCGCGGGCGCAGGCCGAGCGCCGCGGCCTTCTCCGCCGTCATCAGGAGCACGGCGGCGGCGCCGTCGGAGATCTGCGAGGAGGTGCCCGCCGTGTGCAGGCCGCCCTCGGGCCCGATCAGGGGGTCGTCGGGGCCGACGACCGGTTTGAGGCCCGCCAGTCCCTCCAGGGTGGTCTCGCGCGGCCCCTCGTCGCGGGTCACCCCGGCGACCTCGACGATCTGCCCGTCGAAGCGGCCCTCCTGCCAGGCGAGGGCGGCCCGCCGCTGCGACTCGGCGCCGAACCGGTCCAGGTCGGCGCGGCCGAGCCCCCACTCGCGCGCGATGAGCTCGGCGCCCTGGAACTGCGAGGTCCACTGGTACGGGTACCCCTCGACCTCCCACGGGTAGCCCAGCGCGCCGCCCGCCATCGTCGAGCCCAGCGGGATCTGGCTCATGGCTTCCACCCCGCAGGCGAGCGCGACGTCGACGGTCCCGGCGCCGACCAGCGCGGCGGCGAGGTTGACCGCCTGCTGGGAGGAGCCGCACTGGGCGTCCACGGTGCAGGCCGCCACCTCGTAAGGCAGGCCGGCGGTCAGCCACGCCGAGCGGGTGATGTTCGCCGCCTGGCGGCCGGTCTGGCTGACGCACCCGCCGATCACCTGGCCGACCTCGGCCGGGTCGAGGCCGGCCCGCTCGACGGCGGCCCGTTGCACGGCGGCGAGCAGGTTGACGGGGTGGACCTCCGACAGGCCGCCCTTGCGCCTGCCGATCGGCGTCCGCACCGCCTCGACGATCACCACATCACGCATTGCTCAGATCTCCTTGCTCGGAAGGGGCCAGGTGGGCCTGCATCATGGAGGCGAGCAGGGCGCTCTCCTCCGGGGCGCTGCGGAGCAGCGAGAAATCGTCGATGTCGCGGATGTCCGCCAGGTGCTCCCAGACGTCCTCCGCGCTGGGCACGCTTCCCGGGGTGAACCAGCCGGGGGTCACCCCGACGAACATCCGGGCGTAGCGGCCGCCGCCCACCGAGAAGATCTCCCGGGTGACCTCGCACCGCTCGCTCACCAGGTAGGTCACGAGCGGTGTCACCCACTCGGGGGCGAGCATCTCCCGCCCCGGGCCGATCAGGTCCTCGGTCATCCGGGTCAGGGCGATCGGCGCGATGGAGTTGGCCAGCACGCCGTACCTCTCGCCCTCGACCGAGATGACGTTGGCCAGCCCGACCAGGCCCATCTTCGCCGCGCCGTAGTTGGCCTGCCCGAAGTTGCCGAGCAGCCCGGCGATCGAGGAGGTGAAGACGATCCGGCCGTAGCCGGCCGCCTTCATCACCCGGTAGGCGGGCAGCGTGACGTTGAACGCCCCCCGCAGGTGGACGTCGAGCACCGCGTCCACGTCGCCCGGGGTGAGCTTGGCGGCGCTGCGGTCCCGCAGGATGCCCGCGTTGTTGATGAGGATGTCGACGCCGCCGAACTCGGAGACGGCACGGTCCACCATCGCCTGCCCCGCCTCGGGGTCGGTCACCGAGCCGTGGTCGGCGATCGCGCGGCCTCCCGCCTCGCGGATCTCGGCGACCACCCGGTCGGCGGCGGTGGTGTCCGCGCCGGCGCCGTCCCGGGCTCCGCCGAGGTCGTTGACCACCACCGCCGCGCCGCGCCGGGCCAGCTCCAGGGCGTAGGTGCGGCCGAGCCCGCCGCCCGCACCGGTGACGATCGCCACCCGCCCGTCGAATTCGATCATTTCTGTACCGTCCTCCGCACTGTCGTCTGGGCCGTTTTCTGTGCTGTTCTCTGGGCCGGGTCGTGTTTCGCCGCGCCGGTGGCGGCAGGGCACTCGCAGGCCGGGGCGCCCGTTCGGGTGGCGCTCACCGGCGGGCCGCCGCGACCGCCGCGCGGGCCTCGTTCCAGGTGAGACCGGCCTCGACGTCGATCTCGCGAGGCAGTCCCAGCACGGCCTCGGCGATGATGTTGCGCTGGATCTGCGCGGTGCCCCCGCCGACGGTGAGCGCCGGGGCGAAGAGGAACCCGTGGTCCCAGATCTGGTGCTCGCCGTCGAAGGGGGTGTGGTCGAGCAGCATCCCGGCGCTGCCCGCGAGCTCCTTGGCGACCGCCATCACCTCCTGGCCGTGCTCGTCGGAGAGCGCCTTGCGGATGGAGGCCTCCGGGCCCGGCGGCCTGCCCTGCACCGCCGCGGCGACGGTGCGCAGCCGGATGAGCCGCAGGATCTCCCCGACGATGTAGACCTGGGCCACCCGCTGCCGCAGGATCGGGTCGGCCACGCCACCCCGCTCGCGCAGCCGCTCGACGAGGTCCTGCGCGGTCGGGCCCGACCCCCACAGCGCGCCCTCGCCCGACAGCGAGACCCGCTCGTTGCCCAGGGTGACCTTCGCCAGCCGCCATCCGTCGTTCTCCGCGCCGACCAGGTTGGCGGCGGGGATGCGGACGTCGTCGAAGAAGACCTCGTTGAGGTAGAAGGTCCCGGTCATGTCGTAGACGGGCCGGACGGTGATGCCGGGGGTGTCCATGGGGCAGATCAGGTACGAGATCCCCCGGTGCTTGCGGGCGTCCGGGTCGGTCCTGACGATGAGGATCCCGAAGTGGGCGCGGTGCGCGTCGGAGGTCCAGAGCTTCTGACCGTTCACCACGTAGTGGTCGCCGTCGCGCACCGCCCGGGTCGACAGGTTGGCCAGGTCGCTGCCGTGGCCGGGCTCGCTGAAGAGCTGGCACCAGATCTCCCGGCCCGCCAGCATCGGGCGCAGGTAGCGGTCCTTCTGCTCCTGGGTGCCGCCCACCAGGATCGTCGGCCCGGCCCAGCCGATCCCGATGGGGTTCACCGGCAGCGACACTCCGGCGGCGCGGAGCTCCTCGTCGATGCCGAGCTGGTCGAGCGGGCCGGCGTCCAGCCCGTAGGGGGTGGGCCAGTGCGGCGCCACGTATCCGGCGCCGGCCAGGGCGTCGTGGTCCGGGTCGGGATTGTCACGCAGCCACTGCCTGAGTCTCAGGCGTGAGGGGTGATCGGGGGGAGGAGTCAGGAATTCCAATGTCGTCCGCCTTAACTGTGTCCGGTTGACTGTGGCCGTCGCCGCGGCCCGGCGAGCCTCAGGGGGCGCCGCCGTCGACCCGGAGCAGGGATCCGGTGCAGAAGCTGGACGCCGCCGAGGCGAAGTACAGGGCGGCGCCGACGATCTCCTCGGGGCGCCCGGCCCGTTTCAGGGCCAGGGGCTCGGCCATGACGGCATTGAAGGTCTCGGGGTCCCAGCCGGCGAAGACGTCGGTCGCGAACGGCCCGGCGAGGATGGCGTTGACCCGTACCTTCGGCGCCAGCACCCGGGCGAAGCCCTCGGTGAGCGCGTTGAGCCCGGCCTTGGCGGCGGCGTAGGGCACCAGGATGGGGCTGGGGCGGACCGAGGCCAGTGAGGAGATGTTGATGATCGAGCCGCCGTCCGCCGCGGCCATCGCGGTGCCGATCCTGGCCATCAGCCGGAAGGGGCCCTTCAGGTTCAGCGCGAGGACCTTGTCGTAAAGCTCCTCGGTGACCGCGTCGAGGCTCGGGAACGTCGGCGAGCTGCCCGCGTTGTTGACCAGCACGTCGACCCGCCCGAAACGTTCGTACACCACGTCGGCGAGCTCGTCGCACCGCGACCAGTCGTTCACGTTGCAGCTCACCGGGAACGCCTCGCCGCCGTGGGCGGCCGCTATCTCCTTCGCGAGGGCCTGGCAGGCCTCCAGCTTGCGACTCGCGATGACCACGTGCGCGCCGCGGGCCGCGAAGGCCCGCACCATCGCCCGTCCCAGGCCCCTGCTGCCGCCGGTGACGAGCACCACCTTGCCGGTCAGGTCGAAGAGCGGGTCGGCTCCGGTGAGGCCGGAGGCCGCGTCCGTGCCGGTGTGTGCGGTGACCTTGTCCATCGATCACCTTTCTGGTTAATTAGCGATTCGCTAAAACATTAGACATGGCGGCGCGGAGGTGTCAACGGGCGTCGTGCCCGCCCGCACCCCCGGCCGCGCCGGGGCCGGGGGCTGGAAAAGAGTGGTCAACCGGTCAAGGCGTGCCACAGCGGAGCGAAGAGCCGGGTGAGGAGGCGAGCGCCTTGTGGTCCAGGAAGCCGAGACGTCGCCTGCCCCGGGCCCGCTGCCCGGCCGGCGCTCCGTACGGTGCCATGGCCGAGTCCGTCACGGCGGGAATATCAGGGGACCCAGCGCGGGGGGCGCCGCTCACGGAACGCGGAGATGCCCTCGGCGGCCTCGGGCGAGCCGAAAAGCCGCTGGGACAGCTCCGCCGTGTACGCGAAGGCGGCGTCCCTGTCCATCGCCGGGACCCGCGCGAGCAGCTCCTTCGAGGCGGCCAGCGCGGCCGGCCCGCCCGCGACGAGCTCGCCCAGCACCTCCTCGACGGCCTCGCCGAGCTCCTCGGCCCGGACGGCACGGGTGATGAGGCCGATCTCGGCCGCGCGGGCGGCCGGGAACCTCCGGCCGGTGAGGAACAGCTCCGCGGCGTCCGCACGCCGCAGCTTCGGCAGGCAGACGACCGAGATCATCGCCGGGGCGACGCCGAGGCGGACCTCGGTGAACCCGAAGCGGACGTGCTCGGCGGCGATCGACAGGTCACAGGCGGCGGCCAGGCCGACCCCGCCGCCCACGCAGTGCCCGCCGATCCTCGCGACCACAGGTTTGGGAGCGTCCAGGATCATGGCCAGCAGCTCCGGGAAGGTGTGACGGGCGACGGCGCCGCCCGCCGGCCGCAGGTCGGCTCCCGCGCAGAAGGTGCCGCCCTCGCCGGTCAGCACGATCGCCCGCACCGCCCCGTCCGCCACCGCCGCCGACAGGCCGTCACCCAGCCCGTCGACCAGTGACGGGCTCAGCGCGTTGCGGTTCTCCGGCTCGTCCATCGTGAGGGTGGCGACCCCGGCCGCCACCTCGTACCGCACGCCGCTCATGACTCCGTCCTTCCCGCGATGGCGGCGGGCACCTCGACCACCTTCGCGCGCAGATACTCGCCCAGGCTCTTGGCCTGCGGATCCATCCTGGTCGAGGAGGCGACCCCCTCGCCGAGCAGGCCGGTGATCACGAAGTTCACCGCGCGCAGCAGCGGGAACGTGTGGCGCCGCACGTCGAGCCCGCCCGTCTCCGGCAGCAGCTCGCGCAGCCGGTGGACGGTGAGGTACGTCTCCAGCCAGGCCCACTCGGTGTCGGTGCGCACCCAGACGCCGAGGTTGGCGTTGCCGCCCTTGTCCCCGGAACGGGCACCGGCGATCCGCCCGAGGGGCAGGCGGACCACGGCTCCCGAGCCGTCCACCGCCGCCCCCGCCGGGGTCGGGGAGTCCGGCGCCGTCTCCCCGGCCCCGGGTCCGGGGGGCAGGGTCGGTGGCACCGGGTGGCGTTCCTCGCCGATCACGACCTCGTGGGTGAGCAGCTCGCTCGGCACCGCGGCCGGCCAGTAGACACCGTAGGCCTGCGTGATGGCCGGGGCGCCGAAGAAACCCGGATAGCTGGCCAGGCCCAGCTCGGTGACCGCCGAGGTGAGCGGGCGGCCGAACCTGGTCTGGTCAGGGTCCTTCAGCGTGACGCGGAGCTGGGCGAAGGCCGTCTCGTTCCGCCCGGGGTCCGGGTGGTCAGAGCGGATCAGGTCCACCTCGCTCTCGGCGAAGGACTCCCGGCCGCCCGGCAGCGCGGCCCACAGGGAACGCAGCAGCAGGTCGGCCTTGTCGTCGATGTCGAGCCCGGTGAGGAAGAACGAGAGCACCGCCTTGTGCCCGCCGTACAGGTTGACGCAGACCTTGGAGGTCGGGGGCGGCGGCTCGCCCCGCACGCCGTGGATCGCGACGCGGTCGGGCCCGATCCGGGAGAGCCTGACCGTGTCGAACCGGGCGGTGACGTCCGGGTTGGGATAGCGAGGTCCGGCGATCTCGTAGAGCAGCTGCGCGGTGACCGTGCCGGTCGAGACGAGCCCGCCGTGGGACTCGTGCTTCGTGATCACCGACGAGCCGTCCGCGGCGACCTCGGCGATCGGGAAACCCGGGTGCTCAAGTCCCGGCACCTCCTGGAAGAACGCGTAGTTGCCGCCCGTCGCCTGCGCGCCGCATTCGATCACGTGTCCCGCGACCACCGCCCCCGCCAGTGCGTCCCAGTCGTCCCGCGCCCAGCCGTGGTGCCAGGCGGCCGGGCCGACGACGAGGGCCGCGTCGGTCGTGCGGCCGGTCACGACGATGTCGGCGCCCCGGCGCAGCGCCTCCGCGATCCCCCACCCGCCCAGGTAGGCGTTGGCGGTCAGCACGGTGCGCTCGCCGAGCGGCGCCCCGGTGTCGAGGTTGCGCAGCTCGTGACCTGCGGCGCGCAGCTCGCCGAGGCGGGGGAGCAGGTCGTCGCCCTCGACGTGGGCGACCACCGGTGCGAGTCCGAGCCGGTCGGCCACCTCGCGCACGGCCTGTGCGCAGCCGGCCGGGTTGAGCCCGCCGGCGTTGGCCACCACCTTGATGCCGCGCTCCAGGCAGGTGCCCATGACCTGTTCCATCTGCTTGACGAAGGTGCGGGCGTAGCCGCCCCGGGAGTCGCGCTGCCGGTCCTTGGCGAGGATGAGCATGGTCAGCTCGGCGAGCCAGTCCCCGGTGAGTACGTCGACGGGCCCGCCTTCCACCATCTCCCTGGCCGCGGCCAGCCGGTCTCCGTAGAAGCCGCTGCAGTTGGCGATACGCAGGGCGGACGTCACGACGGCTCCTCCTTGATGACGACGAGTACGTCCCCGCCGGACACCTGGTCCCCCGGGGCCGCCCGCAGTTCGGTGATGGTCCCCGGGTAGGGCGCGAGGATGCGGTGTTCCATCTTCATGGCCTCCACGATCATGAGAAGGGCGCCCTCGACGACCTGGTCGCCCTCGGCGACCGGGGTGGCGACGACCGTGCCCGGCAGCGGGGCGGCCAGGCCGCCCGCGACGCCGTCGGGCTCCGGTTCCGGGAAGCGCGGCAGCTCGTCGAGGACGATGTCGCCGCCCGGGCCGTGCACCCACCAGCGGGCCTCGCGGGTACGGACGACCGCCTTGCGGCGCCGGCCGTCGAACTCCACTTCGACCTCCGTCCCGGTGCCCGGCCCGGTACGGGGGGACGGCGGGGAGAGCACGCGGGCGACCAGGCAGCGCTCACCGAGGGAGATCTCAAAGTCGCCGTCGCGCCGATGCCGGTAGCCCACCTCCACCAGGTCGTCACCGTGCCGGAGGCTCACCCGCTCCTCGGGCAGCACGCTGTTGCGCCACCCGCTGGGAAAGCCGGCGGTCACCGGGGCGGCGGCGCGTCGTAGGAACTGCCCGGTCAGTGCCGCGATCACCGCGGCGGCCTCCAGGTCGGCCCGTGCCGGGCGCCTGCCGCGGCGCACGTCCGTGGTCGCGATGAAGTCGGTGTCCGTGTCGCCGGCCAGGAAGCGCGGGTGGCGCAGCAGTTCGACGAGGAAGTCGCGGTTGGTCGTGGTGCCCTGGATCGCGGTGCGCTCCAGCGCCAGCGCCAGCCGCAGGGCGGCCTCGGAGCGGGTGGGGGCGTGGGCGACGACCTTGGCCAGCATCGGGTCGAACTCGACGCCGACGACGCTGCCCGACTCGATGCCGCTGTCGTAGCGGGCCGCGGGGGTCGCGGCCGGCTCCCAGGTCAGCACCGTGCCGGTGACCGGCAGGAAGTCGTTCTCCGGATCCTCCGCGTACAGCCGGGCCTCGATCGCGTGACCGGTGATCGTCAGGTCCTGCTGGGTGAGCGCGAGGGGGGCGCCTTGGGCGACGAGGAGCTGTTCCCGCACCAGGTCCAGCCCGGTGACCGCCTCGGTGACCGGGTGCTCGACCTGCAGCCGGGTGTTGACCTCCAGGAAGAAGAAGGACCCGTCCGAGGCGAGCAGGAACTCGACCGTGCCCGCGTTCTCGTAGCCGATCGCCCTGGCGGCGGTGAGCGCGGCCGCCCCCATCCGCTCCCGTAGCGCGGGGTCGACGGCGGGGGAGGGGGCCTCCTCGATCACCTTCTGGTGGCGACGCTGGAGCGAGCACTCCCGCTCGAACAGGTGCACCAGGTTGCCATGGCGGTCGCCGAGGATCTGCACCTCGACGTGCCGGGCTCCGGTGAGGTAGCGCTCCAGGAAGACGGTGCCGTCGCCGAAGGCGGCGAGCGCCTCGCGCCGCGCTCCCGCGACCGCCTCGGCCAGGTCCTCGGCCCGCTCGACCACCCGCATGCCCTTGCCGCCGCCACCCGCGGCCGCCTTGACCAGCACGGGGAAGCCGATCCGCGCGGCGGCGAGCCGGGCGGCGACGTCGGGGCCACCGCCGGGGTCATCGCCGGGGCCCTCACCCGTGCCGCCGGCGGAGCCGGTGTCCGCGCCGAGCTCGACCGAGCCCAGCGTCGGCACCCCCGCCTGCTCCATCAGCGTCTTGGCCGCGAGCTTGTCGCCCATCGCGGCGATCGCCTCGGGGGACGGGCCCACCCACGTCATCCCCGCCTCCCGCACGGCGCGGGCGAAGGCGGCGTTCTCCGACAGGAAGCCGTAGCCGGGGTGCACGGCGTCGGCTCCCGCCGCGCGCGCCGCCGCGAGGACCTTCACGGTGTCGAGGTAGGACTCGGCGGCGGTACGCCCGTGGAGCGGGATGGCCTCGTCGGCCTCGCGGGTGAACGGCGCGCACGCGTCGCCGTCGGAGTAGACCGCGACCGTGCGGATGCCCATGGCCGTCGCGGTGCGGATGATCCGGCGGGCGATCTCGCCCCGGTTGGCGACGAGCAGTGTGCTGATGGTCATGGCCGGAACACTCCGAAATGCTCGGTGCCCCGCACCGGGGCGCTGTGACAGGCGGACAGGGCGAGCCCGACCACGGTCCGGGTGTCGCGCGGGTCGATGACCCCGTCGTCCACCCCGCGGCCGGTGGCGTACAGGCCGTGCGACATGCGCTCGGCGACGTCGGCCACCCCGTCGGTGATGGCCTTCTCCACCGCCTCGTCGACGGGGACGCCCTTGCGCGCGGCCTGCGCCCGCCGGATGATCGACATCACGCCGGCGATCTGCGCGGGCCCCATGACGGCGAGTTTGGCCGTGGGCCACAGGAACAGGAAGCGGGTGTCGAAGGCCCGGCCGCCCATGCCGTAGTTGCCCGCGCCGTAGCTCGCGCCGAGCACGACCGTGATGTGCGGGACCGACGAGTTGGACAGCGCGTTGATCATCTGGCTGCCGTGCTTGACGATTCCGGCGCGTTCGTAGTCGCGCCCCACCATGTAGCCGGTGATGTTCTGCAGGAACAGCAGCGGGGTGTCCGACTGGTTGCACAGCTGGATGAACTGCGCCGCCTTCTGCGCCGACTCGGGGAAGAGCGGGCCGTTGTTGCCGAGTACCCCCACCGGGAAGCCGTGGACCGACGCCCACCCGCACACCAGGGTCGGCCCGTAGCGCGGTTTGAACTCCTCGAACCGGCTGCCGTCGACGACGCGGGCTATCACCTCCCGCACGTCGACGGGGGTACGCAGGTCGAACGACATCAGCCCGAGCAGGTCCTCGGGGTCGTGCACCGGCGGGTCGGCGGGGAAGGCCGGTCCTGGACCGCCCTTGGTCCAGTGCAGGTGCCGTACCACGTCGCGGGCCGTGCGCAGCGCGTCCTGTTCGTCCTCGGCGAGGTAGTCGGCGAGACCGCTGACGGTGGCGTGCATCTCCGCCCCGCCCAGCTCCTCGTCGTCGGCGTCCTCACCGGTGGCCATCTTGACCAGGGGTGGCCCGCCGAGGAAGACCTTGGCCCGGTTCCGCACGAAGATCGTGTAGTCGGAGAGCCCCGGCTGGTAGGCGCCGCCCGCCGTCGAGCTGCCGAACACCACCGCGACGGTCGGGACGCGCAGCCCGGACAGCTCGGTGGTCTCGTAGAACAGCCGTCCCGAACCGGCCCAGTGGCCGAGGTTCCTGCGCAGTGTCCGCTCCACGTCGCCGTCACCCCCGCCGCCGCGCAGGTCGCCGCCGGCCGACTCGATGAGCTGGATGTAGGGCAGGCGGTTCTGCCGCGCGATCTGGAGGGCTCGGTCGATCTTGGGGGTGCTGACCGCGGTCATGGCGCCGCCGAGCACTGTGGGGTCGTTGCCGAAGACCACGCATTCGGTGCCTTCGACGACCCCGATCCCGACGATGGCGCCGCCGCCGACCGTGTACTCGGTCATGTTGCCGGCGAGGGCGCCGATCTCCAGGAAGGGTGAGTCGCGGTCGATGAGCAGCGACACCCGCTCGCGCAGCGGGAGCTTGTGCTGCGCACGGAGCCGGTCGGCGGCCTTCCTGCCGCCGCCCTCGGCGGCCTGGGAGAGCAGGCCGCCGATGTGCGCGAGCGCGTCGAGCATGTCGTCGCGGTTGGCCTTGAAGGTGTCGGACCGCGTGTCGACGGTGGAAACGAGGGTGGGCACGTGACTCCCTCCGGGAACTCTAGGAGACGGTCTGGACGAGGGGGCGCAGGCCGGGGGAGCGTCCGCTCCCCGGCGGGCCCGCGAAGGACTGGGCGATCGACAGCCACCGGCGGGCCACCGGTCCCTCGATCCGCAGCCCGGTGTCGCCGATGTGGCGGCGATGGGTGACGACCAGGGCGAGATCGAGCGCGAGGCCCTCGACCCGGTCGGCCGCGCCAGGCTCGCCCCAGGTCCACAGGGATCCGTCCGGTGCCTCGACCTCGACCCGGATCGGGTCGCCCGGATCGTCGATCCCGTGGACGAGGAAGGAGTAGCGCCTGGCCCCGACGCCGATGTGGCACACGTGGCGCAGCCGGTGGCTCACCACCGGCGGCAGCCCCAGGGCGTCGGCGACGTCCAGGCCGTGCGCCCAGGTCTCCATGAGGCGGGCGGTGGTGAAGCTGGCGGGGCTCATGTCCGGCCCGTACCAGGGGATCCGCCCGGAGGGGGCCGGCTCCGCGAGCGCGGACAGCAGCCCGGCACGCGCCTGCCGCCAGCGCTCCAGCAGTTCGGCGGGCTCGAGGGACCGCCCGGCCTGGACGTCGTGGTCCGGGCCGAGCCGGCCGGCCACGAGTTCGGCGGCGTGCCGCCTGAAGGACTCGGGGTCGGCCGCGGCCAGGCGGGCGGTCTCGTCGTAGAAGTACAGGTGGCTGATCGTGTCGGCGATGTCCCAGCCCCGGGCCGGCGTCGGCGTGCGCCACGCGGCCGACTCGAGGGCCGAGACCATGGTGTCGAGGGCTTGGTGCTCGTCGGCCAGATCGCCGATGAGATGGGAGGGGGCGGGTTTCACCCGGAACCGTCCTTTCCAGTGCGTCGCGCCAAGTTTAGCGAAACGCTAATTAGTTTGGCAGGGGGCTGTCAACGGCACCGGCCGATGCGGGCCGGTGCCGTAGGTCAGCGGTTCAGTAGTGACTCCGCGCCGGCCAGCGACTCGGCGCGCACCCGCGCCACGTCGGCGTCGATCGTCCGCGTTCCTCGCCAGAAGACCAGCATGCCCAGCAGCATGCAGGCCGTGATGGACATGAAGCCGACGGTGAAGCCGTACTTCTCGGTGACGACGCCGACGATGCTCACCAGGACGAAGCCCGGCAGGAAGTAGATCGCCGAGACCGAGAAGCCGGTGGAGCGCATCCGGGGCGGCACCACGAGCGACAGCACGATTCCCGTGCCGACGGCGAGCGGCGCCGAGAACAGCGCGTTGAGGACGAGAGCCAGCATCGAGGACGGGAGGTTGGGGGCGAGGGGGACCGCGGCCAGGCAGAGGGCCGCGACTGTGGTGCCGATCGCCATCAGGCGGTACAGGCCCGCGCTGGTGGCGGCGATCCCCCGGTCGGCGATCCTGCTGAAGATCAGGAATCCGATGATGCTGGAGATGCTGGTCAGCGTGACGAGCACGCCCAGATCGAGGACCTTCAGCTGGTAGCGCTGGTCGTAGAACTGGCTGAGCAGCAGTCCTTGCCCGAGGACGGCCACGGCGAGCAGGGGCAGGGAGGCCAGGAGCCGCCGGACGGTGCGGATCCGGTGCAGCTCCCGCCACGCCTCGGCGATCGTCGGCGCGAGTTCCTCCTGCTGGGCCGCGGTCTCGTCCCCGCCGGCCGCCCGGCGCTCGTGGGCGCCGCGCACGGGCTCGCGCAGTTTGATGGCGGCGATCACCACGAAGACCACCGTGGGGATCGCGAACAGCGCGAACGGCACGCGCCAGCCGAACGCCTGGGCGATCACACCCGCCAGCAGCGGGGCGATCAGCGTCCCTATCGCGCTGGCCGATCCGTGAAGGGCGAAGACCCGCCCGCGCGTCTCGGGCGTGTAGTAGTCGGACAGCAGGGACTTGTGGATGGGTTCGCCGACGGCCTTGCCGAGGGAGGACCCCACGCGGCCGGCGGCGAACAGCAGCAGCGTGGTGGCCATCCCGGTGAGGAAGGTCGACATGGCCAGCAGCGTGTAGCTGATCACCACCATCCGCACCCGGGGGATCCGGTCGGCGAAGTAGCCGCCGACGATCGCGAACACGGTGGCCACCGTCCCGCCGAGGCTGATCACGGCGGTGACGGTCGAGATGCTCAGCCCGAAGTCGTCGCGCATCATCGGCAGCAGCACGCCGGTCGCGGCGCGGTCCAGCTCGTCGACGGCGTTGAGGGCGAACAGGATGCCCAGCGGCCACCAGCTCTGCCCGCCGAGGTCGCGGAACCGTGTGACGGTGCCGGAGGACGCGGTGCGGGGGGCGTCGGTGCTGTCCGGCCGGGACGGCTCGCCGCTCACCGGAGGCCGGTGGGGGTCGCGGGCGCACTCGGGTGGGACGTCGATCGTACGGCCGTGTCTCTCATCGCGTTCTCCCTCGGAGCCGTGCCAATCTATTTATCGATTCGCTAAGGGTCCGAAATGAAAGGGTTTGCGTCAAGTGTTTACGCGCTGGAAACTTTCAGCCTCGACGGATGCGCGGAGCGTCACGGACCACATTCCGGCCGTGCCCGGTTTCGGGCATGCGAAAGTGCCCGGGGAGCCACCGATGATCGGCGGCCCGCCCGGGTCCTTCCGTTTCCGCCGGGACGGCTACCGGCGGAGCACGAGCATGCCGTGACCGTCGGGGATGGTGACCCGGGCGCGGACGCGGCCGTCCCGGTACTCCCATTCCGGCTCCACGTCGTGCGGCCGCAGCATGACCGACGACGGAGGGCCGTCGACACGCACCTCGACCTCCACGTCCACCAGCGGGAACGGGTCGAGGACCAGATCCAGGCCCTTGGCCTGCGCGGGGATCGCGGCGGCGGCCTCGGCCCCGTGGGCGATGAGCAGGCCGAGCACCAGCATCACCTTGTCGACGGTGACCGGGCTCGCCACGTCGCCCTCGCGACCGGCCAGGAAGCTGAGCAGGTGCACCACCCGTGCCTCGTCGCCGTCCACGACCAGCGCCTCCAGATGCGCCGGGCCGGTGGTGCGCACCAGCGGGTCGGGCAGCGCCCGTGCCACGGCCTCGCGGAGCACGTCCAGATGCGCCTCCGCCGCGTATCGGCCGAACGCGGTGAAGAGCGGCCCGGCGACGGTGACCGCCCGCCCGCGGGCGACCACCGCCGCGTACGGCGGGCCGTCCCCGTCCCCGTCCCCGTCCCCTGAACGGGACCCGGATCGGGGGTCGGCAGGGGTGTAGTCGTGCCCGCTGAAGGCGTCCCAGGAACGCTCGAAGTACGGCTCCACCAGGTCGTGCAGGACCTCGGCGCCCGGCCTCGCGGTCATCCGGCGGCTGGACTCGTACAGGGCGTGTGCGAAGCCGTCACGGTCGCCGTGCCGGCGCAGGAAGGTCCCGGCCGGATCGGGGCCGGGGACGACGTCCACGCCAAGCTCCGGTGGGGGCTCGTCGCCCATGGCCGCCCCGGCGATCAGCAGTCCGCCGCCGCCGTCCAGGTGCGCGCGCAGCCGCGCCGCCAGCGCCTCGTCCATCCGGTTGGTCTCCGGGACCACCAGCAGCGAGTATCCGTCCAGGTCGGCGGAGGGGGCCAGCACGTCGAACTGGACCCGTAGCCGCTGCATGGCGCGCACCACCCCCGCCCCGGCCGGGCCGGGGGTGTCGCCCAGCGCGGGGTCCATCAGCACCGCGGCCTCGGCCACCGGCCGCGCGCCGTTCAGGTGCGGCTCGCACGCCGCCAGGTGGGCGTAGACGTCGCCGATCAGCCGGTAGGTCTCCGGAGCGAGCCGTCCGCTCGGGTGCAGCAGGTCGCCCACCCCGCTCGCCAGGCCGTAGGCGAGCATCCGGCAACACTCGTACTTCAGCGCGGCCGCCGGTTTGAGCCCGCCGTTGTCGCCCCAGCTCCGGTGGAACCGGCCGGTGAGCCCCTGGGCGGGCAGTCCCAGTGGCCGGACGTACCGGGCGACGTACGGCAGGTAATCGTAACTCCAGCCGCCGGTCGGCAGCGCCTCGATGTCCACGTGCGAGACGAACTCCCGCTCCTCGGCGAGCGCCGTCTTGGAACGGCTGTTGAACCAGACGCTCATCGCCGCGTCGTCGGCGAGACGGGGCACGACCATGTCGCGGAAACGCCGCATGTAGCCGTGCGACACCCGGCGGGCCCAGCGTGCGCGGGCGCCCTCGTCCGCGGGGTCCAGGCCGGCCCGGCGCATGCCGTCCACGGCCCATCGCGAGGCGCTCGGCTGGTCCCAGCACATGTCGACGAACACGCCGTCCAGCGGCGCGAACCGGTCCAGGACCTCGGCGAGCTGGTCGGCGAAGTAGTCCTGATAGGGGCTGCTCAGGTCGAGCACCTGCCAGCCGGGCTCGAACCTGCCGGAGGACCACCTGACCTGCCGCCCGGAGGGGTCCAGCGCCAGCCACTCGGGGTGGGCGTTCGCGGCGTACTCGTCCACGCCGAGGCTCAGGTAGATCGGCGTCCTGACGCCCACCCGGCGGAGCGCGGCGACCTGCTCGCCGAGCAGGTCCAGGTGCCCGGCCAGGCCGGGGTGGCGTTCCGGCCGGTCGGTGTCGTAGTAGAGGTGGCCGTGGTGGCACTTGGCGAAGAGGGTGACGCTGTCGACACCGGCGTCCGTGAACGTCCGCGCGAAGGCGTCCGGTTCGAAGGCCGCGCCGACGTCCGGCACCCGGGGGCCGGTGTGGAAGTCCAGGTGCACCGACCGCCGGGGCAGGGCGTGGTGCCCGGCGCGGTCGGGCCCGTCGTGGGGGGAACGGTTCATCGCGTGGTACGGGGCGGAGCCCTCCGCGCCCGCGACGTGTCGCGTCCGGAGGACGGCCGCCTCTCCTCCTGTCTGGGGTGTCTGAGGTGCCTGGGATCGCCTGGTGGATGCCCGCCTGAGGGAGCCGGGGCGGCCGGTGCCGCCCCGGCTCTCTCAGACCGGCGCCGCCCCGGGGACGGACCAGACCGAGGTCCGGTACTCCGGGTCGCGGTCGTACTCGATCCGGGACTCACCGGGGGCGATCACGAGGGTGGGCCGGGTCCGGGCGTCGTACACCGGCCAGTCGCCCAGCGGGCCGCTCGGGTCGCCCGTGCGCGCGAACCGTGCGAGCATCGCGACCCACCGGTTCGCCAGGGCGGGCGCGTCCGGGTGGTCGGCGAGGCCGCCGCCCTCGGCGTCGGGGTCGGCCCACGGGTTGAAGGTGAGGCTGAGGTCCACACCGTGTGTGGAGCGCATCCTCCGCTCCCCGATCCTGCAGGGCACGTCCAGCACGTACACGTATCCCCGGCTGCCCGCCTCGGTCGTGGCCAGCGCGTTCTCCACCGCGCCCCGCCGGTACAGGTCCGTCCAGACGAGGTCGTTGAACCGTGCGCCGGCCCAGGCGCGGTGCGTCCCGCGCAGCCGCCGCAGGTAGCCCCGCAGGCCGGACCTGCCCCCGGCGTTGGTGGCGGCCACCGCGCGGGCGATGAGGTGGCGGGCGAGGAACCCCATCGGACCGCGGATCCCGGCCTCTCCGATCAGGAAGTCCAGGCTGTCGCCCTCGTGCGCGGCGAACCCCGCGACGAGCGGTACGGCGCCGGCGCCCCGGTCGCGGATCAGCGCCGGGACGGGCCCGGGGAGCAGCGCGGTGCCGCACACCGCCGAGGGGGCGAGCCGCGTGTTGTCCATCGACATCTGGAGCAGCTCGCCGGTCGGCGCCGAGAGCAGGAAGTCGAGGACGTCCTCGGGGCCGATCTTCTTGATCCGGGCTATCTCGGCGATGCGGTCGACGGCCGGCGGCTCGATCGCGGGGTTGCCGCCGCTGTTGGACATCGCGCGGTGGAACAGGCCCGCGGCGGCCGGAGAGGCGCACAGCGCCAGTGCCGACGTCGCGCCGGCCGACTCGCCCATCACGGTCACGCAGCCGGGATCGCCGCCGTAGTCGGCGATGTTGTCCCGCACCCAGTGCAACGCCATGATCTGGTCCCGCAGCCACAGCTCGCCCGAGCCCTCGTACGGCGGTCCGAACCGGTCCAGGTCGAGGCCGCCGAAGATGCCCAGCCGGTAGTTGGCGCAGACCACGACGGCGTCCGCCCCGACGGCCAGCGCGCTCCCGTCGTACTGGTTGGCCGCGCCGCCGGTGAGTGCCCCGCCGTGGATGAAGAACAGCACCGGGCGAGGCGCCGCCGGGGCCGTGGCGGGGAGGTGCACGTTGAGGTGGAGGCAGTCCTCGGACATGCCGCCCTCGGGCGGGTCGCCGAGGACGTTCAGGAAGGGCGCCTGGGGTGCCATCGGCCTGTGGCGGGTGGCGTCGTAGACGCCGTGCCAGGCGGTGGCCGGCTCCGGCGGCTCGTACCGCCTGGTGGGCTGGGCGTAGCGCAGCCCCCAGAAGCTGTGCGCGCCCGCGCGCTCCACGCCGCGCACGGTGCCGAGCCTGGTCGCGCGCTCCACCTCGGGGAGGTTCCGGTCCGCGTATCTCCTCATGCCGGGCACCGGTGTACGGAGACGCCGGGGCCCGCCTGCGCGCTGGTCCCGTCGGGCAGCACGACGGTGGCCTCGGTGCCGGGCGGCACCGTGACCTCCAGGGTGAACTCCCCGTCCGCCGACCGCCAGCAGGACGCGATCCGCCCGTACGGCGAGTCGTGCGCGGCCGAGGCGGACGTGATGCCGCCTCCGGGGCGGGGTTCGACCCGGAAGCGGCGCCAGGCCACCCCCGCCGCGCCCGCCGTCTCGTCCGGGCGGATCCCGGCGACGTACCGGTGCAGGAACGACACCACCGCGCCCTTGCTGTAGTGGTTGAGCGAGTACGGCTTGCCGGGCTTGTCCTCGGCTCCCTCCCAGCTCTCCCAGATCGTGGTCGCACCCGCCTCGGTCATGGCCAGCCAGGACGGCTGGGAGGTCTGGAACAGCAGCTCGTAGGCGACGTCGAGGTGGCCGGTGTCGGCCAGGACGGGCAGCAGGTACGGCGTGGCCAGGAAGCCGGTGCCCAGGTGGGTGCCGGCCTTTCTGATCAGCTCGACCAGCCGGTCCGCGGTCTGCTCGCGCAGCTCGTCGGGGACCAGCCGGAAGGTCAGGGCGCGCACGTGGTTGGCCTGGGTGTCGGGGTGGAGCGCGCCGTCCTCGCCGATGAACTCCCGCCGCCAGGCCGCGAGTGAGGCACGGGCCAGCTCGCCGTAGCGGCGGGCGTCGTCGTCGCGGCCGAGCAGCGCGGCGGCCTCGGCCAGGATCGACGAGGACCGGTGCAGGTAGGCGGTGGCCACGTCGCCCATGTCGAGCTCCAGGGTGAAGATCGCCTCGCCCGGCCCGTCCGGCTCGCACCACTCGCCCCAGTGGAAGCCGGTGTCCCACAGGAACTCCTCGTGCGGCGCGGGCTCCGCCGAGCGGGCGACGCGGGTGGCGTGCCGGCCCTCGCGCGCCCGCCGCGCGGCGTAGTCCACCCAGGCGGTCATCGAGGTGTACTGCTCGGCCAGGACGCGCTCGTCGCCGTAGGCGCGCCACATGTCCCACGGCACGATCACCGCGGCGTCGCCCCAGCCCGCGGCACCGGTGAGGAAGTCGGTGACGGGCTCGGGAGGACCGGCCGCGGGGTGCAGGGCGGGTACCACGTTGGGCACCCGGCCGTCCGGCCACTGGTCGGCGGCCAGGTCGCGCAGCCACTTCTCGGTGAAGCCCGCCACGTCGTACAGGAACGCGGCGGTGGGGAAGAAGATCTGCCAGTCGCCGGTCCAGCCGGCGCGCTCGCGCTGCGGGCAGTCGGTCGGGACGTCGCAGGCGTTGCCGCGGAAGCTCCACACGGCCGCCTCGTGCAGCCGGTTGATCCGCTCGTCGTCGCACTCGAACCAGCCGGTCCGCCGCAGGTCGGTGTGCACCACCACACCGGTCACGTCGTCGGGTCCCAGGCCGTCCGGGTGCCCCTCGACGCGGACGTACCGGAAGCCGTGCGTGGTGTGCCGCGGCTCGAACACCTCGCCCGGCGTCCCGGCGGCGATCACCTCGTCCACCTGGCCCGCCGAGCGCGGGATGTCGGTGCCGAACAGCACGGGCCGCAGGTGGCCCAGCGTGACGTCACCGGAGTCGTCGAGCATCTCCCCGTGGGTCAGCGTCAGCCGGGTCCCGCGCGGGCCCAAACCGCCGATCCGCACCCACCCGTTGATGTTCTGGCCGAGGTCCACCACCTGCCGGCCGGGCTCCAGGGTCCGCACGGAGACGGGGCGCAACTCCTGCACCCTGCGGACCGGCGGCGCGGGCGAGGCGTGCAGCCGCCCGAGGTCGTGCTCGACCACGGGCGCCTCCCGCCAGCCGTCCGGCGGCCCGTCCCACTGCCCGTCCCACGCGCGAAGGTCGCTCCGCTGGCCCTCGATGAGGTCGGCGGCGGTGATGGAGCCGGGGCGGCCGAGCCACCCCGGACCGGTCGCCGCCGTGACCCGCGTGCCGTCGCCGAGTTCGGCCTCGACCTGGGCGAGGAGGGCCAGGCTCGCGCCGAAGCAGTCCGCCCGCCGGAAGTAGCCGTTCTGGCCCCGGTACCAGCCGTCCGACAGCACGGCCCCGACCACGTTGACCCCCGGGCGCAGCAGGCGCGTGACGTCGTAGGTCTGCACGTGCAGGTTCGCGCGGTAGGACGTGCTGCCCGGAGCCAGCTCCGCGTCACCGGCCCGGACGCCGTTGACGAACAGCTCGTAGATCCCGTGCGCGGTCGCGTAGGCACGGGCCCGGACGACCGGGCCGTCGAGGGTGAAGGTGCGGCGCAGCAGATGAGCGGGGCGAGCCCCGGGCTCGGCGACCTCGTCCTCGACCGGGGCGATCCACCGGGCCGACCAGTCGGCGGCCTCCAGCAGGCCGGTCTCCCACTCGGCGGGTGCCGACCATCCGCTCTCGCCGAGCTCGGTCCAGACCTTCACCTGCCAGGACGTGCGCTCGCGGGAGGCGGGCGGTGGCCCGCCGTACGGCACGAGCACGTTGTGCGCGGACTCGATCCGGCCGGAGTCCCAGCCGTCGGTCCGCACCCGGTAGGCGTGTTGCGTGTGCGCGCCGGCGGGCAGCCACCACGACAGGCGTGGCGCGCGGCAGGTGACGCCGAACGCCTCGTCCAGGTGCTCGACGCGGAGGCGGGTCGGGATCGCCATCTCAGGCCACGCTCCCCGCCGGATTGAAGACGATCTTGGTGACCCCGTCCCGGCGACCGGCGAACATCTCGTACGCCGTGGGCCCCTCCGAGAGCGGCAGCCGGTGCGAGATGACCACGGAGGGGTCGAAGCGTCCGGCCGCCATGAGGTCGAACAGCCCCATGGTGTGCTCACCGGTGGCCAGGCCGATGTGGAAGTCGATCGAGAGCATCTGCGCCCGCTGCATCGGGTAGGCGTAACGGCGTGACTGGGACAGCCCGATCACCGACACCGTGCCCCGCAGGCCGACGACGCGCAGCGCGAGGTCGATCGTCTGGTCGGTTCCCGCCGCGTCCACCACCGAGGGGACGCCTCGGGGAGCGCGGGCGAGGATCTCCTCGGCGGCGGCCTCGGGGGTGAACGCCTCCGCGCCCAGCGCTTCGGCCTGCGCGCGTCGCTCGGGGACCGGGTCGACCGCGAGCACCCGGGAGGCGCCCTGCAGCTTCGCCGCCAGCACGGCCACCTGGCCGATCGGTCCCAGACCGATGACCGCGACGGTGGCGCCGGGGGCGATCCGCGCCTTCTGGGCGCCGTACCAGGCGGTGTTGGCGCAGTCGGCGAGCAGCAGGGCGTTCTCGTCGCTCACCCCGTCGGGGATGCGCACCAGGTTGGTGTCGGCGAAGGGGACGGCCACCGCCTCCGCCTGGCTGCCGGGCAACTCGGGCCCGAGCCCGTACACCCAGGCCTTCTGCACCTGGCAGGCCGGGTATCCGGTGGAGCAGGCGTCGCAGCGGCCGCACCGCACGCCGGCGGCGATCAGCACCTTGTCGCCGGGGCGCCAGCGGCTGACCTCCCCGCCCACCTCGGCCACCTCGCCGATCGCCTCGTGGCCGATGCAGAAGTTCGGCTCCTTGACGTTGTGGCCGTGGTAGACGTGCAGGTCACTGCCGCAGATGCCGGCGTGCGTGACGCGGACGACGGCTCCGTTCCGGTCGCGCGGCGCGGGGTCGGCGACGGTCTCGTACCGCACGTCCTCGGGGCCGTGGTAGATGAGCGCCTTCATGCGGTCCGCACGCTCCCGCCCGTCCGGGCGCCGTCGACCGGCGCTCCACCCGGCTGCTCGGCGAACAGCCCGCGGGCCGCCTGCCCGACGGCGGCCCGGTCTCCGACGGTGTCGGCCCTGCCCTCCCGGACACCGGCGAAATGAACTTCGAGCGACATCGATCACCCCACAGTTTCAGAACTATTAGCGATACGCTAACTAGCCGAGCCGTGACGGGTCAAGGACTCCGGACGGGATTGCCCGTCGTCACGCGGCCGGAGCGCCGGGGCGGGGACGATGGCGTGCGCCGTGCTTCCCCGGCCCGGCCTACGGCGGCCGAGGTGGTGGGCGGGTCAGTCGAGGCCCGGTTCGGCCCAGAAGATTGTCCCGGAACCGCGCAGGCGGACCGGTCCGGCGGCGGGGACGAAGGCGGACTCGCCCGGTCGTAGCACCTGCCCGCCGGCCTCGACCTCGCCCTCGGTGCACACCAGGATGCGCGGTACTCCGCCCTCCAGGGTGAGCCCGGAGCCCGGAACGGCCGTGCCCAGGCGGAACTCCGGGGCGGGAGTGCGGTAGAGGTTGCCGACCGGCTCGACCGGCAGGGGCGAGATCGAGGGGTCGGTGACGCGCAGCAGCTCGTCGACGTCCATCGGCTTGCTGGTCAGCCCCGCGCGGAGCACGTTGTCGGAGCTGCCCATGATCTCCACACCGAAACCGCTCAGGTAGCAGTGCAGGACTCCCGCGCCCAGGAACAGCGCCTCGCCGGGCCGCAGCTCGTGGCGGCGCAGGAAGAGCGGGGCGAGGCAGGCCGGGTCTTCCGGGTGGATGCCGGTCAGGCGTACCACCAGTTCGCCGTCGGGGCCGCCCGCGGCCGACGCGGCCCGCGCGATCGCGGCCACAAGGTCCGCCCGGCCCTCCTTCGGCCACTCCACCAGCGCGCGGAGCGCGGCGGAGGCGTCCCCGGCGGCCAGCGGCGCCACGACGGGCTCCAGTTCCGGGATGCCCAGCCCGCCGATGAGCGCCGCGGCCTCCGCGGGCGGACGGAACCCGGCCAGCGCGGTGAACGGGGTCAGCGCGCAGATCAGCTCGGGCTTGGGGAACGGGTCGACGTAGACGCCCCTGGCGTAGCCCTCCTCCGCCTGTTGCCGCGACGGATGAACCTGCAGTGACAGCGGCAGGTCCACGGCGATCAGCTTCAGCAGGTACGGCAACCGCGAGCCGAACCGCTCAACGGTCCTCTCCCCGAGCTCGGCCACCGGGTCGGCGGCCACCGTCTCGGCGAGGGAGCGCCACGTCCCCCGCCGCAACACCGACGAGGAGCCGGACGGGTGGGTGCCGAACCACATCTCCGCCTCGGGCCGCTCCGCGGGGGAGGGGCGCCCGGCCAGCGTGGCGATGGCCGTGCGCGAGCCCCAGTCGTAGTTCTTCACGGGATTGCGCAGCAGGCCCGTCACGACGTCTCCACCGTCTCCGGCAGGAAGGAGCGCCGCGACGCGGGGATCTCGCCCGGCCCGGTCTGGTCGGCCGCCACGCGGGCGGCGGGGATGAGGGGGCCGTTCATGATCCTCCGTGTCCGTGAGTCCGAGCAGGAAACGAATGAATGCCACAGAACGCCGATGCTACGCGTCTTCGGTGTCTCCCGGCCGCCAATGCACGGCCAAGACCGGGTGAACAAGTCCGTCGACCGCGGGGTCTCACCGCCCGGGGCACCGCACCGCCACGCGACGGTCCCTACCGTGCCGGACCGCGGGCCGAATCCGGCTCCGCGTCGTACGCCGTCCCTTTCTCCCGGCCTTCCACCAGGACGGCGAGACCGTCGAGGAGACGCCGCAGGCCGAACTCGAACCACTCGTCGATGTCGATCACGTCCCCCCGCTCCGCGTGGAGTCTGGACAGTATCGGGAACCGTCCGGACTCCAGGATCTCCAGGAGCGCCGGCGTCCTCGACACACGCCACTGCCCGGCCGTGACCCCGGTGCGACGCTCGGCCTCCACTTCGTTCACCAGCAGCAGGGCCGCGCCCTGCACCTGGGCGCTCACCGTCATGGCCACCCAGTGCGTTGTCGTCGGGTCGAGGCCGAGGCCGTCCATGGCGCGCATCGCCCACTCGACGTCGGCCAGCACGTTCGGCCCGATCGGCGGCCGGGGGGTGGCGATGACCCGCAGCACCCAGGGGTGCCTGGAGTACATGCGCCACTCCCGCCTCGCCGCGGCCTCCAGCCCGGTGCGCCAGCCACCGGGAACGGAGCCCGGATGCGGGTCCTCGCCGAAGACGGCCTCGACCATCAACTCGACGAGCGCGTCCTTGCCCGGCACGTAGCGGTACAGCGACATCGCGCCGGTGCCCAACTCGGTCGCGACGCGGCGCATCGACAGCGCGTCCAGCCCCTCGGCGTCGGCGATCCGGACCGCGGTGCGCACGATCCGCTCGGTGCTCAAGCCGGCTGGGGGCTCGTGCCGTCCCGCCGGATCGCCGGTGCTCGGCGGGGGCGTGGGGAGAACGGTCCGCGGCGCGGGCTCGGCGGGGCGCGCGGCTCGTCCGGCGGCGCGGATCCGGTAGGCCCGTGCCTGACAGGCACGGGAGCAGTACCGCGGGCGTCGCCCCCGAGGCGCGGCGTCCAACGGCTTTCCACATTGCGCACACGTCAACATGCGTCCTCGTCCAATTCCGGCACGCCCACTGGTGTGACGAAATTCTAACACGCGTTTTTTGTGACGTAATGAAAGGTTGCGGTGTGACGTTATGGCGAGTGAGATACGCCGCCACCTGGTTGGACTGCCTTGTTTTTGAAGGTATTTCCGCACGTTAATGCGTACCGCCTTGATCTGGATAGCAACCCTTGCATGCGTCCAAAAATTTTGCGTACGATGTATACGCATATTTGGCGTACAGGGTATCCGAGGAGGTTTCGGCAATGGTGCGAACGGTGTCCACGGCAGGGCGGAGGGAATGGTTCGGACTCGCGGTGCTCGTCCTGCCCGTCCTGCTCGTCTCGGTGACCGTGACGGTGCTCTACTTCGCGCTGCCCTTCCTGAGCGCGGACCTCATGCCGACCGGCTCCCAGCTGCTGTGGATCGTCGACATCTACGCCTTCCTGCTGGCCGGTCTGCTGATCACGATGGGCGCCCTGGGGGACAGGATCGGCCGCCGGAAGCTGCTGCTGATCGGAGCCGCCGCGTTCGGTGTCACGTCGGTCATCGCCGCGTACGCCCCCAACGCCGAGTCGCTCATCGTGGCCCGCGCCCTGCAGGGCGCTGCGGCGGCGAGCCTGATGCCGCCCACCCTCGCGCTGATCCGGGACATGTTCCGCGATCCGCGGCAGCGCCGGATGGCCATCGCGGTATGGGCCGCCGGCTTCGCCGGGGGCAGCGTGCTGGGGCCGATCGTGGGCGGCCGGCTGCTGGAGCACTTCTGGTGGGGGTCGGTGTTCCTGATCAACGTGCCGGTCATGCTCCTGCTGCTGGTGCTGGGGCCGATGGTGCTCCCCGAGTACCGTGATCCGCGCCCCTGGAGGTTCGACCTGCCCAGTGCCGCGCTCTCACTGGCGGCCGTGCTGCCGACGGTCTACGGGATCAAGCAGTTCGCCGTCGACGGCCTCGGCCTCCAGGCGCTGCTCGGCGTCGTCGCCGGGTCGGTGTTCTGCGTCGCCTTTCTGCACAGGCAGCGGACGCTGCCCACCCCGATGCTCGACCTGAGGCTGTTCGCCGGCCGGGGCTTCACCGTGTCCCTGATCGCGAGCACGCTCGCGGTCTTCGCCCTGGTGGGGCTGTTCTACTTCGTCGCGCAGTACCTGCAGATGGTGCTCGGGCTACGGCCGTTCGTCGCGGGGCTGCTGACCCTGCCCGCGGCCGGAACCGCCCTCGCCGGCTCGATGCTGGCCGCCGTGATCGCGCAGCGGGTACGCCCGGGACACATCATGGGCGGCGGCATGACGCTCGTCGCCGGAGGCTTCCTGGTGATGAGCGGGATCGAGGTGGACTCCGAGCGGTGGCCCCTCATCGGCGGCCTGCTCCTGCTGGGGACGGGGATCGGAGCGGTGCAGGCGACGGCCTCCGACATGATCGTCGCTGTCGCCCCGCCGGAGCGCGCGGGCTCGGCGTCCGCGATCATGGAGGCCGCCACCGAGCTGGGCGGTGCGCTCGGCGTCGCGATCCTGGGCAGCATCGGCCTGGCCGTCTACGGCGAGAGGCTCACCGCGACGGGGCCCGCGCTGCCCCCCGAGTACGCCGAGGCGGCGCGCGAGACCCTGGGCGGCGCCGTCGAGGTGGCCGCGCGGATACCGGGAGAGGCGGGAGCGGCCCTGCTCGACGTCGCCCGCTCGGCCTTCACCGACGGCATGCACCTGGCCGCCCTCCTCGGGGCCGCCTGCATGGCGCTGACGGCGCTGCTGACCGTGCTCCTGCTCCGGCCGGTGCGGGTGGACACCTCGACGGCGGACGGCGGCGCCGAGTGACCGCTCACCGCGGGCGACGGGTGAAGAGAGCGGCCCTTTCCGCGACGAACTCCCGCACCGTCGTCGCGGGCCTTCCCGTGATCGATTCGACGTCCCCGGTCATCCGGTCGTAGCGGTTCTGGCGGTGCAGGCGCGCCATGGTGACGATGTGCTCCTCGGTGTGCGCCGGGAGTCCCGCGGGCGCGAGGTCCCGCTCGACCCAGGTGTCGAGCGGGACGTCCACGTAGCGGATCTCCCTTCCCAGGGCCAGGGAGTATTCCTCGGCGACCCCGTCCATCCCCTGCGACCTGGGGCCCGTCAGCTCGTAGACGTGCCCGACGTGAGGCCGGGGGTCCCGCAGGATCGTGGCGACCACGGCCGCGACGTCGCCGGCCGCGACGGGCGACGTGCGGCCGGTCCCGAAGGGAAGCCGGATGGTCCCGCTGTCGGCGATGGAACGCTCGGCCAGCGTCGTGAACATCGGGTTCTCCAGGAAGACGGTGGGCCGGACGTGCACGACCGGGAGCCCCGACCAGTCGAGCACCTGCTCCGACAGCCAGTGCAGCCGCTGCTGGTGGGACTCCGCGCTGCTCAACGCGTTCATCTGTGACACGGTCAGCTGCGAGATGCCGACCAGGACCTCAAGGGCGCCCACCGCGCGGGCCACCGTCGCGACGGTGGCGGCGGCCTCCAGGTATGACGGCGACACGCTCATACCGAAGAACATCCGGGAACTGCCGTCGAGGGCGTCCGCCACGTCCGTGGGGCTGGTGAGGTCACCGATCACCACCTGCGCGCCGAGGGCGCGCAGCGCGTCCGCGCGCTCGTCGTCGTGATGCGCCATCGCCCGTACGGGCAGGCCGCGTGCGCGCAGCAGCTCCACCACGGTGCGCCCGACGCCCCCGACACCTCCGCCGGCACCGGTGACGAGGACGAGGTCGTCGTCGGCCATCGCGATGTCTCCTCACCTCGGGGTGGTCACGTCGGGGTGGTCACGGCGCCGAGGCCACAGCGCTCCCGGCCGGTCACGGATCGCGGCGCTCTGACGTACCGTGATCGGAACGCTACTCCGGGCCACGTGCCGGCGCACCGGCCGATTCGACCGCTTACCGATCACGTGACCATTTCAATCCGCCCGAGTTCCCTCGGTGACCACGGCCTGCCGTTCTCGGACGGTTTCAGACTGGGCGTGTGAACGGCGCGGGAGCGAACCCCCGAGCCTTCAACAAGGGATCCGCCGTCGAGCTGATGAATCGGAATCCTGATATATCCAGCTTTCAAGCACACCGCTATGTGTGCGGCCTCTCAGGATCAAGCCGCTGCCCGATACAACGAGGTGACCGGGTATCAAACCAATCTGGGCGGTACCTTCATCAGCGCCTGGGAAACATGGGCCGGATCGCCTCCATCATCACCCAGGGAAGCCGGAAGGCCGTCAAGGCCCCTGAATCGGGACCTTGACGGCCGTCTGCGGTGATCTGCTCATGGCTGCCATGAGCGGTGGTGGACGATACAGGGATTGAACCTGTGACCTCTTCCGTGTCAGGGAAGC
>NZ_JBEXUE010000047.1:0-34198 GCF_040614275.1 Streptosporangium sp. NPDC006013 | reverse complement strand
CGGGCACCCCCGCGTCGACCTCGGCCTGCAGGATCCGGTCGAATCCGGCCGTCGAGGGGCGGCATGATAAGAGCTTTATCAAGGATATGGCAATTTCTGTCTTTCTCGACATTGACCGTTTTTCTTTTGAGCGGCTGTTTCACATCCAGCCCCGACACGCAGCACGGCGGGCAAAGGGGGACTCAAAGCAGTTACCCACCTTTTGGCTCGGTGGAAGATTTCGAATTGCCAATGGATGTTTATGATTTGGATAATGTTCGGCGCGCGTATGTACAGGAAGCCCGTTTCAAGGTTCTGGGATCCTGTCTAAAAAAGTTTGGATTCACGATGCCGAAGCATGATGTGACGCCTATACGATATCCAAAGAATGCTGCCTATTTGGGTTGGCTGGGCGAGAAAGATGTCGCGTATTACGGCTACCTCGGGCCGAAAAACCAAGACGCTGAAGAGTTTGCCGCTCTCGACGGGCTTCGCATGTTCGTGATTCCGACCGAGCAGGATGCCGCTCATTCAGGGTACGGCGCTTCGAAGGTCAATGGGATCAAGGTTCCCAAGATGGGATGTGCAGGCGAAGCCGAGCGAGCGCTCAATGCTGGAGCAATCGGCCTGGACGGAACTAAGCTTGTCAAAGAATACGACTTCAAACGGCTACATTCTCTGATGGAGGATGCAGCCATAACAGGTTTTAAGGATAAGCGGATCGCCGAAGCTGCAGTGTGGTGGAGTGACTGCATGAAGAGCAAGGGATTCTCTTACAAGGAGCCGTTCGAGGCTCAAAGTGACCCACGTTGGCAGGCGGGAGACTCCGGTCGCGGCCGCCGTACCGTGAGCACACTAGAAATCAATACCGCTGTTGCTGATGAGCAGTGCCGACTGCAAGTTAACTACAGCGGCGTTAGGCGGGCCGCTTATATCGATGCCCAAAACGCGATTATTATAAAGAGTCGAGATTTGCTTCAAAGGCTGAAGAATTTGATGGAAACACGATACGCTAACGCCGCCCAGATTCTTGAATGATACTTTTCTTTGCAAGGCGTCTGGAAAATAATATTGAGGCACCCCAAATCAGCGTACGGAGTCTTGAAAAAGCAGCACAGGGTCAGCGCGCACCAATTTGCGCCTACCGTATGACCGATCTGTATTCTTTTGTTCGATATGGTGTGATCTAAGCAGTCGAATAGCAAACACATAACCAGGAAGGTTATACACATGGATGCAAAAGTGCTTGAAGCTCAGAAGTGGGTGAACTCAACATACGGTCAGGTGGCGGGATACAACAGATGTCCAGAGGACGGCGTCACCGGTTGGGCGACGATGTTCTCTCTCACTCGTGCCCTCCAGGTCGAGCTTGGGATAACATCGCTGTCCGACAACTTCGGGCCGACGACGCTGTCCAGGCTCGGAACCCTCGGAAACATCGGTCCCGCGACTACAAATAAGAACATCATCAGAATTCTTCAGCATGGGCTTTTCTGCAAGGGCTACTGGGGCGGTGACCAGTATGGTGTCTACGACGGCAGGGTTACCATTTCTGTGGGCGCACTAGCTGCGAACGCGGGACTTCCAGGTTACACCAGCACGGTCCAGCCCAAGTTGTTCAAGGCGATCCTCGCAATGGACGCCTATGTCATCGTGGCTGGCGGAAAAGAGAAAGTTCGTGCCGTTCAGCAGTGGCTCAACGGACGTTACATCGCTCGAACCAACTTCTTCATTATTCCTTGTGATGGAATATTTTCCCGGGACGTTCAGAAAGCGCTTTACCTGGCGATTCAGTTCGAGCTCGGTATGACTGATGATCAGGCAACAGGTGTATTTGGGCCCGGCACTCAAGCCGGCCTCAAGAACCATCTGTTGGCCAGCGGCGACACGGGCATCTGGGTACAACTCTTCAGCGCTTCGGCCGTCTTCAACGGCGCCGTCGGATACAGAACGACACAGGGAGGCTGGTCATATAGGGAACCCTCATTCACAGACACCTTCGACACCGACCTCAAAGGTTGGGTGCGCTCCTTCCAGGAATTCACCTGCCTTCCAGACCCTGGCAATGTCGATGTCGATTTCGCAACCTGGTGTCAGACACTGGTATCCACCGGGGACCCTAATCGTCCCGGCACAGCGGCCGACTGCATTACCACCGTCACAGAGGCGCGCGCTAAAGCTCTTCATACCGCGGGCTATAGAGTGATTGGCCGTTACCTAGACGAGCGCCCCAGTAACAACCCACTAAACAAGCAGATTCAGCCAGGTGAACTGAACATCATATTTCAGAACAACCTGAAGGTTTTCCCGATTTCCCAGTACAACGGTGAATCGGTTGGCTATTTCAACCATGCGCAAGGCCGCCTGGACGCAGTTGGGGCGCATACGGCAGCTGTAAGGTACGGCTTCGACAGCGGAACGGTGATCTACTTCGCTGTTGACTATGATGCGACGCAAGCCGAAATTGAGTCGCATATTATCCCTTATTTTCGAGGTGTGGTTGCCGGGCTGGTCAGCCAGGGTAAGAAATACGTGCACGGCGTTTACGGATCCAGGAACGTATGCGCACAGGTGAGCAAAACTACTCTCGCCCGATGGTCATTCGTATCGGGCATGTCCACAGGCTTCTCCGGCAACATGGGATACGCTCTGCCTGAGAACTGGTCGTTCAATCAGATTCAAACACTGGCGGTCGGTTCCGACGACGGTAGAATAAATATTGATAAGAATATTCATAACCCAGCGAAAGATCCTGGAGTTTCGGCGGTTAATACTCCGAGTACACAGATCGACGCATTTGTCGCTTACATTAATCGCCTCTATGCTCTGGCGACCCAGTACACCGGTAGCAGCAAGAACCCGAGCCAGCTGGTAATGGAATTCCTGAGGCACGAAGACTACTCCGATTCTTACTGGAGGGCGCTGATCGGCGAGCACGACGAGGGATTCGTAAATCATGTTAAGGCCGCCGGGGTAACGATGATCAAAGAAGTGCGCGACCCCTTCTACGGGATAGATATCAATGTGGCTCATTTCGGCGCCAACTGCAATGGGGTATATATTGCACCACCCCCGTCGGGCATCGGGGTGAGCCGCAGTGAGGTCACTGGGTGGGGCGGCGATCTGATGACCTTCTATGGTGAATGGCGCCGTGATAGCGAGAGCTACTCATCGGGGTACACCTATTGCATCGAGAAACTGGCCAAGGTGGACGGCGCCGGCAGTTTCAAGCTACGCGATCTGATCGAGGACGCCGATAGCTACAACATTACTATGAAGGTGCTCAAAGGAAATAAGAACATCGCGGACGCCGTGGATGAATACTACAAGACGGATAGCTATAAATCCCGTTTCAAACAGTTCTATGAAGGCCGATTCGGGAACTCGGTAAATCTCTGGAATATTGTCGACCTCCTTCTCGCCAGAGACGTCGAAGCGGCTATCTCGGTTGCCCGTGTGGTGCTGATCGAGAAGACCGGTGGTATACCAACGGTACTGCCACACATGCTGCCTAACGACAAGTGGTCCGAGTTCCTCCAGGGATTCAGAGAGGTGTTCCTCGCCAGGGTGAACGAAGAGAGTGCACGAATTCAATCGCTGCAGCGTGGTAACGAGGCATGATCTGTGAGTTATCGCCGCTGGGCCGCCATATCGTGTATGACTCTGCTTGTGGCTGGCACCGTCTATGCACATGGGCTCTGGAATGGTGAATTCGCGACACTTCTCCCACTCAGTGAGTACTGCAGTAGCAAGCCTTTGGGCTCCCCGCCTGTTTCCTGGACGTGGTTCCCGCTCCGGCATCTCTGTCATTGGGAAGATGGAACGACGAGCGATCTGGTGCCGGCCTACGTCAATCCAGTGTTAGTGACGTCTCTGACGGCGACTGTCGTCTTTATGGTCATGGCCGTCCGAGCACGGAGACGGAAATGTTGATTCTCAACCATCACTTCTCTGGTCAAAGGAGTGTCAGTGTCTGACTCCGCATTCTGCTTATCGCGTCGCCGCCTGCTGACGGTCGGGGTGGGCATCGTCGGCGCCGTGGCTCTTGGCCACACCACGGATGCTTCTGCCGTTGCAGCGGTGCCTGGGGAAACAGGTTGGCAGCAAGATCTCAGTGAGAACGGCTGGCCCGTCGTCGGTGCGGTGAAACCTCAACCTATCGAAGGCAGCAATACAGCTGTGCGAGTTCTGGAGGGGAATGTCGCCGTCGTACTGTTGCACATCGCCCGGAGATTCCATTATGAGATCGACGCCCTGCGCAACAACGCTCCCGACGAGATCACGGGGCATGTCACCTCGCGTGCCGTGTCGCAACCGTACGAGAGCAACTACCTGTCGGGTACGGCGATCGCGATCCGGCCGGGCAGCTATCCCCTGGGGACGTCAGGCGGATTCTTCCCGCACGAGACGATCATCATCCGGGACATCCTGTCGGAATGTGACGGTCTTGTGCGCTGGGGTGGCGACGAGTCCACCCCGAAGGAGAGCCACTTTCAGATCGACGTGAAGCCTGATGACCGGCGCCTCGGCCTTCTGGTGGAAAAGATCTCAGAGTGGGATCAAACCCCTGGCGAAGGCGCCGGTTCTGTGGATCCATTCACGAGCGAGCGCCTTACCGCCGCTCGGGAGATGGAACGAAAGCAGCACAGCCGTCATCGCGACTGAAGCTCGGAATCGAGACCTTCGACAGAGGGCCCCGCTCTTTCTCCAGTTCCCCGGCGAGTTGATGTTTTGATGAGGTTCGTCCGCAGACGTGACACGTCACGGGTAAGGAAATGCCAAACCGTCAAAGGCAGAAAGGCGGGACTCCCGAAGATCAGAGGTCTCTGAAGCCGTCTGATCCAGAGAGAAAACCATGCCTGTCATGCCATCATCGCTGCTCTTGACTGCGAGCAGCTCGGGGAAACGAATGCCGGCTCCTCAGCCCGCCTGGAGCTTTTGGACCAGTTCGCCCTGATTACCGATCCGCGCTCGCGGTGTCCGTGGCCATGTAAAAGTGCCTCAGAACCCACTTTCCGTGATCGGAGCCCTTGGAAAGATCACAATCGAGTTGATCCACCTCACCGGACTCTCCAAGGTCGCGATCATACCGCGTGACGATCACCGAGCTGCTCACGGCGTTCCTTTCCCACCTGGCGTGCGTCCACGTCGAGCGTGTGTTCACCATGGGCAGGACGGTGCGCATTCACGCTCGTATGCAGGCATCTCAGGCCAGCTGCCCCGAGTGTGGCACCACGTCTCAGCGAGTACATAGCCGCTACGAGCGGCGGCTGTATGACACCCTGATCGCCAGTCAGGAGGCGTTGATCCACCTGTGGGCGCGCCGGTTCCTAATGCAGCTGTCGACGGCGGGTGAAAACTGGCTCTGACCCCGTGGTGACGCCTGGGTTCTAGTGCTTGTCGCAACGCACCTGATCATTAAGGGGCGCGTTGATGATGAGGCGATTGGGTGTGCGCCGTGTCCACCAGGAACCACAACTTCCAGCCGTCCGGCGCCTTGCCCGTCATAGACACCCGCCCGCGACTCCATAGGCGTACCCGAAACGCTCACAGACGTCCGCGGAAGCCGGATCGTTCCCAGAAACCCGCAAGTCAGCTCCAAGACGATCTTCAGTGCCGCCCGCAATCTTGTCCCCAGACCTGATGGCGTGAGCTGTCGGCGCATGCGCTCTCACTGCATATCGGACGAAGCGGAACGCGAACCGGAGGACATGGAAATGTACAAGAAGGCCCTGACCGTCGCGATGGCGGCGGCCGTCCTGTCCACGCCGGCCCCGGCACCCGCGTCTGCGGCTCCGACAATCGAGACCGTCTTCGGACCCGCCATCACCCTCAGGGAACCGGACAGCACCTTCGTCTGCTCAGCTGGAGAGGTACTGATCGACCGCGCCCACTGGGGGGACGAGAACGGCTGGACCAGATACCGGTGCGGCCAGATCCGCATCGACGGTGAAGCGGTCACCGTGCAGACCGGAAATTGGAGCTACGGCATAAAGGAGAGCAACTCGTACTTCGCCGCCCCTGCCGATCAGGTCCTCATCGGCAGGAAGCACCACGGCGACGAGAACGGCCTGACGTCATACCTCGTCGGCACGCTGCACTGGCGCGGAAGTCAGGTGCGGCTCACCTCCCGGCAGTGGACCGCAGCCATGACGGAGAGCAACCACTCCTCGCAGGCGTTCGCCCCTCTGGTCATGACCGGCCGCCGGCACCAGGGGGATGAGAACGGTCGCACCTTCTACGAGTACAGCAGGGTCACCGCCGGCTGAGGCCTCCCGCCCGCACAGGCCGTGTGACGCTGCGCGTGCCCAGGCCCCGAGGTCGTGTGCCACGCCGCCCTCCGGGCAGTCCAGGGCGAGAAGACCAACGCGAGGCCGTGTGGGTTCTTGCTGTCGCGGACGGCCACGATGCCGGTGAGGTTGCCGGCCACCTTGACGCACTGGCCGTTGCCACCGCTGCGGCTGCTCTTGCGCCATGTGGAAGGCCGGTGGTGCCGCGGTCTACGCGCCGTTTTTCAGGTCTGCCACGAATGCCGACCAGGTGTTACGGGCAAAGACGAGCCTGGCCCCCTCGGGGTCCTTGGAATCCCGGACGGCTACGGCATCGCCCAGGTCCGCGACTTCGACACAGTCTCCGTTGCCTCCGCTGAACGAACTCTTTCGCCATACGGCTTCGGTCAGGTCTACCGGGTCGGACATCGCACGGCCCTTCCGCTGGACACTCACACCAGGTTGTTTGACGCGTTCATCAGCATAACCGCCGTGTCCGCCGGACTGAGTGCCGCTGCTCTGAGGTAGTCGAACACCGCGACATACCGTCGGACGTCGGCGGCGTCCTCCAGGTACAGACCGCTGGACATGTTCTCCAGATAGATGACATCCAGGTCACTCGGAGCAGGAAAGCTCACAATGTTAAATGATCCGGTCATCGCCTGATGCGCGCCGGCCCGGTAGGGGAGGATCTGGATCATGATGTTGGGTTGCTGGCCGGCCTCGGCGAGGTACTTGAGCTGACTGGCGGTGATCTCGGCTGTTCCCACGTGCTGACGCACCACACCCTCCCCGAGAATTACGGATAGTTCCAGCGGGTTGTCGTCCGCGAGCCGCTTCTGACGCTCCATCCGCACGGAGACCCTGCGTTCGATCTCCTCTGCTGTGTCTCCGGGACGAGTGGCCGCGACAACCGCCCGCGCGTAGTCCGCGGTCTGCAGCAGACCGGGGACCAGCGTCTGCTGATAGGTCCTGATGGATGTCGCCTCAGCTTCGAGGCCGATGAGTGTCGCGTACTCGCCGGGCAGCACATCCCCGTAGTTCTGCCACCATCCTCGCTGCCGCGCTTCCCTGGACAGGGCCAGCATCGGGCCCCGGTCTGCCTCGGGGACCTCGTACATGTCGAGAAACGCACGGAGGTCACGCGGTCGGATGCCCCGGCGGCCCGTCTCGATCCGGCTGATCGAGGCCGCCGTCAACTCCATGCGGTCGGCCACCTCCTGCATGGACAGGCCGCGTTCGGTGCGCAACCGGCGCAGCTCTGACGCCAGGCGACGCCTGCGGACGGTGGGACTTGTGTCGGCAGCCATGGCCGCACCTTCCTGGAGGTCTTACGTCTGGAAACTATCTTTGGAAACTTCCTTAGGTAACTACCAAGAACATACGGCCCGAGGTAGCTTATCGGAGTGTAATTGAATGACTACAGAAAAGGTGGGGTGATGGAGATACCGGGGCGAGAGCGCGATCCGCAACAAGTGCAGTACATCCACCTCGTACGGCTCGGCTGGGACCTGCGGGTTCTTGGGGTGGCCACCTCGGTGGTCGTCCCCGTCGGCGGAGCGCCGGTGCTGGAGATCATGTCTTCTACCGGGGTTCGGGTCCGGATCCAGGTCACCCGCCGGGCCTGTGGCTGGGTCTTCGTCTGGCGTCCCTGGTGGTCGGTGACCTGGCGGCGTGACTGGATCTGGGCCGAGGCGAACAACGCGGCCGACATGATCGCGTCGGCGGTGACCGCGTGAGCGCGCGGGGCCAGGACGGCCCCGACGCGGCAGACGCGGCGATCAAGCGTTGGGATGGGCTTCGGCTCGTGGGTCAGCGGGACTTTCCCGGCATCGCACAGTCAGTGGGGGCCGCTCGCAAGTGGGTGCTGGAACTCCTGGACGGCCATGCGACCGCCGAGGCGCTGGAAACGCTCGAACTGCTGGTCAGCGAGGTGGTCACCAACGCCGTCCTGCACAGCGACTCGGCCAGGCCCGGCGGGCTGGTGACGGTCCGGGTGGGGTTGGGAGACAGCCTGATCCACATCGAGGTGATCGACGCCGGCTCGGCCACCAGCGCGCCCGCGATCCGGACGACCGACGACGACAGCCTCAGTGGGCGCGGCCTGAGCTGGGTGAATCTCCTGGCGAGCACCTGGGGCAGCAGCCAGACCGAAGAAACCGGCGGAACGGTCTGGTTCCAGCTCGGGCAGAGCCCCTCTCATCAGGACACAATTCCCCCTCCCTCCCGGTGAAGGCAGTCGGTGACCTCCATGGCGACACCCAAGAGCGCGATGGTCTTGTCCGACGACCAGTCGTTCAGGGAGGCTCAGTCGGCGCCACCTCGCGTTCGCCGGTCAGCCCGGGGCCTTGCGGCTGAGGTGTTCCCAGGCGCGGTACTCCTCGGTGCGGGCCTGATCCATCTGCTGGACGAGGTCGTAGGAGTGACCGCCGACGATCAGCCGCCGCGGCGGATCCGGCAGGTCGACCAACTCCATGATGACGGGAGCGGCCGTACCGGGGGCGGGACCGGCGTCCTCGCCCCACATCTCGGCCAGCTTGACCCGCAGGGGCTCGTAGGCCGGATGAGCCTGTGTCGTCGTGGTGCCCACCGTGAACAGCCCGGTGCCGTACCCGCCCATCTGGACGATGGTGACCTTGATGCCGAAGGGCTCGACCTCCATCGCCAGCGCCTCGCTGACCGAGTCGAGCGCCGCCTTGCCCGCCCCGTAGAACCCGACTGAGGCGAAACCGCCGCCGGAGCCCATCGAGGTGACCTGGAGGATGCGCCCGGAACCCTGCGCCCGCAGATACGGGACGACGGCTTGGGCGACCCAGACCGCGCCGAAGAGGTTGACGTCGAAATGGGCCCGGATCTGCTCCTCGGTGGCCTCCTCCAGCATGCCGTACAGCAGGCCGCCGGCGTTGTTGACCACGATGTCGAGCCTGCCGAAGGCCGCCACCGCCCGGTCCCCCCCCTCCCGCACGGCTGTGCGGTCGGAGACGTCCAGCGGCAGCCGTACGAGACTGCCCGGATACTCCTCGGCCAGTTCCGCGAGTGGATCGATATTGCGGGCGGCGGCCACGACACGGTCTCCCGCGGCCAGTGCGGCCTCAGTGAACGCCCTGCCCAGGCCCCGGGACGCGCCGGTGATGAACCATACTCGGCCGTTCGTCACAGGCCCTCACCTCCTTTGGATCGTTTCTCAAGACGAGACGTTACGTCTCGTTGTGTTGCGATCCCTAATCTGCACCCGCTTCCCCGTCATGTCAAGACGGACCGTCTCGTCTTGTCCATCTGCTATCCTCAGCGGCATGTCCACCGCCAAGAAACCGAACCCTGCCCGCCGCAGTGAGCGGTCGCGGCGGGCGATTCTGGACGCCGCGCGCGAACTGGTCTCCGAAGTGGGGTATGCGAAGGTCTCGATCGAGGCCATCGCCGCGCGGGCCGGCGTGGGCAAGCAGACGATCTACCGGTGGTGGCGGTCCAAGGGAGCCGTGGTCTTCGACTCCTTCCTGGCGCTCAGCGAGGGAGCCCACGGGGAGGGGATGGCGCTGCCCGACACCGGCGACATCGAGGCCGACCTCAAGGTCGTCATGCGCGCGACCGTCGCCGAGTTCGCCGATCCGGACTTCGAGGCACCGATCCGGGCGCTCAACACGGAGATCATCAACGATCCCGACCTCGCCGCCCAGTACCGCGAGAAGCTGGCCGACCCCGTCGACGAGGCCAAGAAGGTGCGGCTGCGCAGCGCGCAGCGAGCGGGCCAGATCGCGGCGGACGCCGATCTCGACCTGGTACTCGAACTGCTCTACGCCCCCCTCTACCAGCGCTGGCTGCACCGCTCCGGCCCCCTCACGTCCGAGTACGCCGACGCCCTCGTGGACCTCACCCTCAAGGCGTTCCGCCCCTGAGACCCCGGCCGCGCGAGGAGCGAAGCGGGCTCCGGCCGGGCACCGCTCCCTCCATCGCGATCAGTGGCCCTGCGCGAGCTGTCGCAACAGCTCCGTCTCGCGCCTGCTCAGCGAGTCGACGTGGGTAGTGCGGCCGGGGTGGTCCGGGTTGCCGGGCGCATGGTCAGGATCAGTACGGCCAGCCCGGCGAAGATGACCGCGGCGACGACGCCGGTCACGTGCAGGCCGGCGGTGAACGCCTCCCGCGCGGTGTGCAGCAGTTCCGCGCCCTGGTCGGCGGGAAGGTTCCGGCTGGCGGCGACCGCGCCGGCCAGCGAGTCGGACGTGCCGTCCATCCGGCTGCGGTAGACCACCGCGGCCACCACACCGAGCAGCGCGAAGCCGAGCGAGCCGCCGAGGTAGTTGCCGGTCTCCGATATCGACGCCGCCGAGCCGGCGCGCTCCGGTGGTACGGACCCGACGACCAGCCCGGTGCCCAGCGCGAACAGCGGGCCGGTGCCCAGCGCCAGTACGGTGATGCCGATCATCACCAGCGGCAGGGCGCTCGCACCGTCGACGCCGACCAGCAGCAGGCTGCCCAGCGCCGACCCCGCCAGCCCACCGGCGATCGCGGTCGTCTGCTTCATCCGCCGGCCCAGCGCCGGCGCGGCCATGGTGCCGACCGCCACGCCCAGGCCCATCGGTGCGAACAGCACCGCCGACGCGAACGGCGAGAAGCCCAGCACGCTCTGCAGGTACTGGGTCACCAGCAGGCCGGTACCGGCCATGGCGATGCCGGCGAAGGCCAGCCCAACAAGTACGGCCGTGAACGGGCGGTTGCGGAGCAGCCGCAGGTCCAGCAGCGGCGTCTCCAGCCGCAGTTGCCGGCGTACGAACAGGAATCCGATGACCACGCCGACAACGAGGGCCACCGTCGGCACGACCGGCACGCTCTCGACGGTCAGCTGCTTGACGCCGTAGACCATCAGAAGCACCGCCGCGAGCGACAGCCCGACGCTGGCCGGGTCCAGCCGACCGGCCTGGTCGCTGCGGAACTCCGGCAGCAGGACCGGCCCGGCGAGCAGCAGCAACGCCATCGCCGGCACGGCGACCAGGAACACTGACCCCCACCAGAAGTGCTGGAGCAGGAATCCGGCGAGTACGGGTCCGAGCGCGCCACCGGTGAACTGGCAGGTCGCCCAGATCGCGATGGCCTGCCCGCGCTGCCGTTCGTCGCGGAACATGTTGGTGATCAAGGCAAGTGTGGACGGCGCCAGGGTCGCGCCGGCGATACCCAGCAGCGCACGCGCGACGATCAGCATCAGCGGGCTGGTCGCGAAGGCGGCCACGACCGACAGCACCGCGAACGCCGCCCCGCCGATCATCAGCAGCCGCCGGCGGCCGATCCGGTCGCCGAGCGTACCCATCGTGATGACGAAACCCGCCACCATGAATCCGTAGCTGTCACTGATCCACAGCTGCTGGACGTTGGTGGCACCCAGATCGGCGGCCAGCTGCGGGAGCGCGAGGAGCAACGCCGTCATGTCTATCGCGACGAGAAATGTCGGCAGTACGAGGACGATCAGTCCCAGCCAGGCCCGGTTGACTCGCATATCCGAAACTCCCTGTTCTCTCGACGTTTCGCCGGTTAGTCGGAGCGGTCGCAAGTTTCTTGACATCGGTACGGGTGGACATCTCTCGTATCCGCCACGGTGGGGCGTCACCACATGACGACCTCGCGGTCCGGGCGATGCGACGAGGCGCCGTCCAGCAGGCGCAACAGCCGGGGCGACAGGTGGGCACTGCCGCTGTCCCGGTCACCCATTGCGTCGCGCCGTGGTCTTGTCCGGCAACCAGGCGATGACACACGACGGCGCGGTTCTGCCGGAAACCAGGGCACCTGTGCGAGGAACATCGCCCCCATGTGGTGATATAGCGATCCGTCATGATTCTGGAGGGTTGTTGTGTCGCGTCGTGCACGCTGGATCGTCATCGCCGTGCTCGCCGGGTTCTCCAGCGTCTACGTGTTAGCCGCCCCCTACGGCATCCTGCTGGCGGGCCCGATGTTCGCCATGCAGCTGCCGTACGTCCTGCGGCTCTCCCGTCCCGCTCGTCTCCTTCCCGCCCAGGCCGTGATCGCCTACGCCGCCACGGCCTGGTTGGACATGTCGGTCGGCCTGCTCGGCTTCCTCGGCGGCTCGCTGCTGCTGACCCGGCTCTGGCCGCTGGCGATCCCCGTCGCGGTGAGCGCCGCGATCATCGATCGTGAATCGCTCGACTCCACGATCTCCATGATCCTCATCTCGCTGGTCATCTACGGTCTGACGCGGCTCGTCGAGCAGGTCGACGAGGTGCAGGCCACCAGGCTCGCCCTGGCCGCCGCAGCGGTGTCGGAGGAACGGCTGCGCATTGCCGCCCAGCTCAACGACGGTCTTGGCAGGGGCCTGACAGGGATCACCCAGGGGTTGTCGGCCGAGGATCCCAGCCGTGAGTCCATCGCCGAGGTTGTCGGCGCCGCGCGCCGGGCCCTGGCCGAGGCCAGGGCCGCGGCTTCCGGCTACCGCGCCACCTCGCTGGCGCCCGAGATCACCACGGCTCGGGCGATGCTGAGCGCCGCCGGCATCCCCGTCGAGATCCAGATCGGCCACACCGAACCGCTCGGCTCCCCGGGGGCGCTGCTCGCGGCGGTGTTGCGGGAGTCGGTCACCCAGGTCGTACGGCACGGCGGCGCCACCTTCTGCGCGATCGAGACCCGCGTCCTCGCCCATCAGGTACGGCTCCGTGTAACGAACGACGGCGTGCCCAACGCCGGCGACGAACTCCTCGGCGACCTGCCCGCCCGGCTTGCGGAGGCAGGCGGCACCCTCACCACCAGCCTGTCACCCCAGGGCCACCATGTCGTCGAGGCCATGCTCCCGCAGCCGGCCGAAGAGAGCGCCACCCTGTACGACGAGGAGCACGCCTACGCTCTGTCGATCAGCCTCCTGACCGCCATCCTCGTGGGCTTCAGCGCCAAGGCACTGCTCCAGGTCCCCTCCAGCCTGCTCATCCCCGGCCTCGTCCTGCTGGCGGCGATCGTCTTCGTGCAACTGCGCTCGGTCAGGGGACGGCACACGGTGGGACTGCTGGTCATGGCGGCGCTGACGTACGCGCCGATAGCGCTGTTCGGCCAGGCCTGGCTGGGCATCCCCGGGTTCCTGGCCGGGCCACTGCTGCTCGTCTTCCCGTGGGCATGGGGGCTGCACCTGGTGGCGGGGGTGATGGCCAGCGTGGCGGTGATCGGCTTCCTGCTCGGGCTGCCGACACCCGTCGTGGTCAACTACACGGTGAGCACACTGGTGACGGGACTGGTCATCTACAGCCTGAGCAGGCTCGCCCAGGTAGTGAAGGAGTTGCGGGAGGCCAAGGAGGAGCTGGCCAGGACCGCGGTCGTCGAAGAACGGCTGCGCGCCGCCCGCGACCTGCACGACCTGCTCGGGCACAGCCTGGCGGCAATCTTGCTGAAGTGCGAGCTGGCCAGGCGGCTCGACGCTCCGCGGGCGCGGGTGGAGCTCGCCGAGGCTCTGGAGATGGCCGAGCGGGCCAAGGCTGATCTGCGCGCCGTGTCCGGTGGGCAGCTGGAGTTGGAGCTCGCCGCCGAGGCGGAGTCCGCGCGCTCCGTGCTGACGGCCGCGGGGATTGAGGTGTCGTTGTCACTTGGGCACGAGACGCTCGCCTCCGGCGCCGAGACCGTGCTGAGCGCGGTGCTGCGTGAGGCGGTCACCAATGTGCTCAGGCACAGCTCCGCACGGCACTGCGCGATAGCGACGGCGACGGAGGGGAAGGGGGTACGGCTGCGCGTCCGCAATGACGGGGTGACCTCGGTGAAGGGGCGTCCCGGTTCGGCGGGGGTGGGAAATCTGACCACCCGGCTCGAGACCCTGGGCGGGCGGCTCGCCACCTCGCACGGGGAAGGGCGGTTCGAGCTGACGGCCTGGGCGCCGTACGAGGACGCCGCAGTGGGTAGCCGTTAGATCCAGCCGGCTTCGGTGGCGATGCGGACGGCGTCGGTGCGGTTGCGGGCGTTGAGTTTGGTGGTGATCGTCGTCAGGTAGTTGCGGACGGTCCCCGCGCTCAGGAAGAGCTGGGCCGCGATGTCGGTGGCGCCGGCGCCCGAGGCGGTCAGGCGCAGCACGTCGGCCTCGCGCGCGGTCAGGGGGTTGTCGGCCAGGTCCCAGGCGGTGACGGCGAGGGAGGGGTCGAGCACGCGCTGTCCCGCCGCGACCTTGCGGATCGCGGCGACGAGCTCCTCGGGTGGGGCGGTCTTGAGGAGGAAGCCGTCCACCTGGGCGGCGAGCGCCCTGCGCAGGTGGGCAGGCTTGCCGTACCCGGTCAGCATCAGGATGCGGCAGCCGGGCAGCCGCGCGTGGAGCTCGGCCGCGGCGGCCAGCCCGTCCAGGGTGCCCGGCATGTCGATGTCCATGACGGCCACGTCCGGGCGGTGGGCCAGGGCGGAGTGCACGGCGGCGTCACCGGAGTCGACAGAGTCGACGATCTCCAGGTCGTCCTCGAGGCCGAGGAGCGCGACGAGGGCGCCGCGGATGACGTGCTGATCTTCGGCGATAAGGACTCTGATCACAAGGAATGTCTACCAGTGTCCGAATCATGATGATGTCATGTCGAACGCGTGATGATCTCTCTGGAGGGAGAAAGCACAGCTCAGCAGAGTAGAGGGCATGACAGATGTAGTGAGCATGGACGCGGTGAGCAAGGTGTACGGGAAGGGCCAGAGCGCGGTGGCCGCCCTGCGGGAGGTGTCGGTGGCGATCCCGCGCGGAACCTTCACCGCGGTGATGGGCCCGTCGGGGTCGGGCAAGAGCACGTTCCTGCACTGCGCGGCAGGGCTGGACGTGCCGAGTTCCGGTTCCGTACGGCTGGGCGGCACCGAGCTGGCCGGGATGAACGAGACCAGGCTCACCGAGCTGCGCAGGCAGCGGGTCGGATTCGTGTTTCAGATGTTCAACCTGGTCTCCTCGCTGACCGTGCTGGAGAACATCACGCTGCCGCTGCGGCTGGCGGGAGTCCGTCCTGACCAGGCCTGGCTGTCGGAGGTTGTGAACCGGGTCGGGCTGGAGGGCCGGACCACGCACCGCCCGGCCCAGTTGTCGGGCGGGCAGCAGCAGCGGGTGGCGATCGCCAGGGCGCTGGTGACCAGGCCCGAAGTGGTCTTCGGCGACGAGCCGACGGGCGCGCTGGACACGATGACCGCGCGCGAGGTGCTCGGCCTGCTGCGCGACGTGGTGTCCGTGATGGGGCAGACGGTGGTGATGGTGACACACGACCCGGTGGCGGCGTCGTACGCCGACACCGTCCTGTTCCTGGCCGATGGCCGGATCGTGGACACGATGGCCGCGCCGACCGCCGACAAGGTGGCCGTTCGCATGACGCACCTGGGGGCGTGGGTCTGATGTTCTTTTTCGCGCTGAAGTCCTTGCGCCATCGCAAGGGCGCCTTCGCCGGGGCGTTCGTGGCCCTGTTCTGTGCGGCCGCGCTGGTCGCGGCCTGCGGCATGCTGCTGGAGACCGGGCTGCGGGGCCGCGTGGCCCCCGAACGGTACGCGGGCGCCCCGATGATCGTGGCCGGTGACCAGTTCGTCCGCGAGACGATCGACAAGGGTGACGGCAAGACCAAGTCCAAGGCCAAGCCGCTGGCCGAACGCCGCTGGATTCCGGCCACCGTGGCCGACCGGCTGAAGCAGGCGCCCGGCGTGGACAAGGTGGTCACCGAGGTGACCTTTCCCTTCCAGAACTTCCTCGCGCACGGTTGGGAGTCGGCGCCTCTTACCCCCTTCACCATCAAGGCGGGCAGGGCACCGGAAGGCCACGACGAGGTAGTCGTGGACGCCCGTGCGGACATCCCCGTGGGAGCGAAGATCGGTGCTTACACCGTCGTGGGTGTCACCGAGCAGGCCCTGCCGAGCCAGGACACGATCTTCTTCAGCACCACCGAGGCGCGCAGGCTGGCCGGGCGCGACGGGCTGGTGAGTGCCATCGGTGTCTTCCCGCGGACGGCGGTCGCGACTCCGCCGGGCGCGGTGGCCTACACCGGAGACGATCGTGGCATCGTGGAGTTCATCGACGCGGAGAAGTCGCGGGTGAAGTTGATCAGCTTGGGTGGCGCGATGGGCGGCACCTCGCTGCTGGTGGCGATCCTGGTGGTGGTCGGCACCTTCGCGCTGTCGATCCAGCAGCGCCAGCGCGAGCTCGCCCTGCTGCGGGCGGTCGCGGCGACGCCGAGGCAGATCAGCAAGCTGATCGGCGGTGAGGCGCTGATGGTCAGCCTGGGCGCAGGCACGCTGGGTGCGCTCACCGGGCTGGGGCTGGGCTTCTGGCTGCGCTCCAGGTTCGTGGCGCTGGGCGCGATGCCGGAGAATCTGGCCCTGGTCACCAGTCCGTTCCCGATCTTCGCGGCGCTTCTGGCGACCGTGGGCGCCGCCTGGGCCGCGGCTCGTATCTCGGCCCGCCGTACCACGCGCATCCGCCCGGTCGAGGCGCTGGGCGACGCGGCTCTGCCGAGCGCGCGGCTGCCCTGGGGCCGGCTGGTGCTGGGCCTGCTGATCGTGGCCGGCAGCGTGGTGCTGACCGTGGTCCTGTCGGGCCTGACCACCGAGGCGGCCTCGAGCCCGGTGACCATGTTCACCGCGTTGCTGTGGATAATCGCCGTGGCGGTGCTCGGCCCGCTGCTGGCCAGGACGGCCACGGCGGTCCTGGCCGTGCCGCTGCGGACCTCCCGGGTGGGCGGCTGGCTGGCGGCCAAGAACCTCGGCTCGAGTGCCAAGCGCCTGGCCTCGGTCATCGTGCCTCTGGGGCTCATGGTCGCGATGACCTGCACGATCCTGTTCGTCCAGACCACCATGCAGAACGCCGCCCAGGTCCAGGCCGAGTCGGGCACCAAGGCCGACTACGTCATCCCCGGTGGCTCGGCCGCGTCGGTCAGAAAGGTGGCGGGCGTGACGGCGGTGACCGAGGTGGTACGCACCTCGGTGCGGATCGGGCTGACGAAGTACGGCGCGCAGGCCGTGACTCCGGAAGGCCTGGACCAGACCATGGACCTGGGCGTGACCGCGGGCTCGATCAAGAACCTGAGTAAGGACTCCCTCGCCGTGAGCCGCACGACCGCCGACCAACTGGGCGTCAAACCCGGCGACACCGTCAGGCTCACCCTCGGCGACGGCACTCCGGCCAAGCTGACGGTGGCCGCGGTCTATACGCGCGGCCTGGGCTTCGGCGACATCACCCTCGCCCACGGCCTGGTGGCCGAGCACGTGGACGACCCGAGGCCGTCGCTCCTGGTCGCGGGCCGGAGCGCCAAACTCGACGGGTTCAAGGCGATCCGGGCCACGGAGATCCAGTTGGGCAACGCCGAGGTGAACTACGTGGCCATGGGCCTGATCATCGCCTTCGCCGCCATCGCCGTGGTCAACACGCTGGCCATGTCGACCTCGGACCGATCGCGCGAGCTGGCCCTGCTCCGCCTGGTGGGCACCACCAGGCGCCAGGTGCTGCGCATGCTGCGCCTGGAGACGCTGACCGCGGTGCTGATCGCCACGGTGTTCGGCTCGGCGATCGCGCTGGCGACGTTGTCGGCCTTCAGCCTGGGCATGACCGGCTCCGCCGTACCGTCGGTGTCTCCCGTCACCTACCTGGTGGTGGTCGCGGTGGCGACGGGACTCGCCCTGATCGCCACCGAGGTACCCGCCAGACTGGCGCTCAGACAGCACCCCGCCGAAGCCGTCGGCGCCCGACAGTAGCCTGACGAAGCTCCACCTCGACCGGCCGCGCCGACGACGGCCGATATCGTTCGGCGCGTAAGGGGCGGCATTGGGCTGCGTCCACCGGTCCCCATCGAGCAGGCGCGTTCTCGCCGGTTGTTATCGCTCCAGCCTGCCTGCCCTGTCTCGCAGGTAGCGCTGTTCGGGGAGGCTCGTGGTACGCCGGGCCGCCAGCCGGTAGTTCTCTCGTGCGGCGGCGTACTCGCCCGCCAGTTCCTGGAGGTGGGCGCGGACGGCGTAGAGACGGTGGTGGCGGGCGATCCGGGGGTCGCCGTCCAGGCTTTCCAGCAGTTCGAGTCCGGCCTGGGGCCCGCGGGTCATCGCGACCGCGACGGCGTGATTGAGCGTGACCATCGGGTTCGGCGCGATCCGGCCGAGGATCGCGTACAGGAGGCGGATCTGTTCCCAGTCGGTCTCCTCGGCCCGCCGGGCCTGGACGTGCAGCACGGCGATCGCCGCCTGAAGCTGGTAAGGGCCGAGGGGGGAGACGGACATGGCGCCGGTGACCAGCGCGGTGCCCTCTTCGATCAGGGCGGCGTCCCACCGGTTCCGGTCCTGCTCGGCCAGCGGTATGAGGACGCCGTCCGGGCCGGTGCGAGCCGTACGGCGGGCGTCGGTCAGCAGCATCAGTGCCAGCAGCCCGGCGACCTCCCCGTCATCCGGCAAGGACCGGTGCACCATACGGGTGAGCCGGATCGCCTCTGCGGTGAGCTCGCCGCGGTGCAGGTCGGGTCCGGAACTGGCGGTGTAGCCCTCGTTGAAGATCAGGTAGAGCACATGCAGGAGGGCGTCCAGCCGTTCGGCCCGCTCCTGGACGCTCGGCATCTCAAACGACGCACCGACGGCTTTGATCCGCTGCTTGGCACGGCTGATCCGCGGCGCCATGGTGGCCTCCGGCACGAGGAACGCCCGCGCCACCTCGGCGGTGGTGAGCCCGCCGACGGCGCGCAGCGTGAGCGCCACCTGAGAGGCGGGCGTCAGCGCCGGATGACAGCACAGGAACAGCAGCGCGAGCGTGTCGTCCTGGTCGCCCGGGCTTCCCTCGCCGGGCGCCGGCGCGACGGCGGCGTCCGGCGCCTCCCGCACCGCCGCGGTGACCTCCCGGCGGCGGCGCGCCTGCTCGCTGCGTACCTGGTCGACCAGGCGGCGGGAGGCAACGGTGACCAGCCAGGCACGCGGGCTGTCCGGAACCCCGTCGGCGGGCCACTGCGTCGCCGCGGCGAGCAGCGCCTCCTGGACCGCGTCCTCGCACTCCTCGAATCCGCCGTAGCGGCGCAGGAGCACGCCGAGGACCTGCGGCGCGAGTTCGCGCAACAGGTCCCCGAAGTGTTCGGTCGTGCTCACATCTCCATCCCGGCCGAGTCCATCAGCGGCCGCACCTCCACGCCGCCGACCTGACCACTCGGTATCAGGGCGGCCAGTTCCACGGCGCGTTCCCGGCTTTCGCAGTCGACCACGTACTGGCCGGCGACATGATCCGGGGTCTGCAGGTACGGGCCCTCGGTCACGGTCACCACGCCGTCCCGAGCCCGTACGACGGCGCTGATGGACGGATCGGCGAACACGTGAGCACTGACCAGTTCCCCTGCCTGCCCGGCCGTGGCCAGGAACTCCTCATGGTCGAGCCCTCCCCAGGGTAGGGCCGCGGCGCTCAGGTAGAGACTCAGCAGGAACTTCACCGCGTGCTCAGTCGTCGGCCGTGCCCGCGTAGACCACCGGCCGCACCTCGATGCCGAGGCCCTCGACGCCGGCGTCCGGGATGAGCGCGGCCAGCTCCAGGGCGCGCTCCCGGCTGTCGCATTCCACCAGGTAGTAGCCGCCGAGATACTCCTTGGCCTCAAGGTAGGGCCCGTCCGTCACCGCCGGGACGCCGCCCCGGACCCTGACCACGGCGCTCTGCGACGGGTCGGCCAGCGCGGTGGTGCCGATCATCTCCCCGGACTTCTTGATGGTCTCCATGAACGGGCCGTGGCCGCTCATCACCTCGTTGCGCTCCTCCTCGGTCAGCGCGTCCCAGATCTGCGGGTTGTTGTGCATGATCAACATGAACTTCAACGTCGTCTCCTTCGATGGTCGGGCGGCACCCCCCAAAGGCGCCGTTCACCATGGAGTCGGAGCAGGTGCCGCATTCTTGCGGTACCGGACCGCGAGAATTTCCCGGCCCGGCAGCGAGGCGATCGCCGCCGTCATTGAACACCTCGCCTCCCCCGCCGACGCCACCGACCAGCGAGAACACCCGGCCGCGGTGTCTTTTCTCCCGTATTCCGGCTGCCCCCGTAGGGGACGCGTGTCTCTCCGACACGGCGCGGGGTCGATGCCGTAAGGAGCGGCGGAGCCTTCAGTCGTCGAGGTAGCGCAGGATGGCCAGCACCCTGCGGCTGTAGCCGGGGTCGCGGGGTAGGTCGAGCTTGTCCATGATGGCGTTGATGTGCTTTTCGACGGTGCTGAGCGACACGTGCAGGCGTTCGGCGATCGCCGCGTTGACGTAGCCCTGCGCGAGGTGCCGCAGCACCTCCGTCTCGCGCCTGCTCAGCCTGCTCAACGGGTCGGCGTGGGTGGTGCGGGCGAGCAGCTGGCGGACCACCTCCGGGTCGAAGACCGTGCCGCCGGCGCGTACCCGCTCCAGCGAGTCCAGGAAGTCGGCGACCTCCGAGACCCGGTCCTTGAGCAGGTAGCCCAGCCCTTCGGTGTTTCCCGCGAGGAGCGTGGCCGCGTACGTCTTCTCCACGTACTGGGACAGCACGAGGACCCCGACGTCCGGCCGGTGTTCGCGGATCTCCAGTGCTGCCCGCAGCCCCTCGTCGGTGTGCGTGGGGGGCATGCGTACGTCGATCACGGCCACGTCCGGCGGGTGCCGCCGGATGGCGTCGAGCAGCGCCCGCGCGTCACCGACGGCGGCGAGGACCTCGTGCCCGGCGTCGTTCAGCAGCCGGATCAGGCCCTCGCGGAGCAGCACGGAATCGTCGGCCAGGATCAGTCGCACGGCGTGTCCTTCGGCAGCGTCGCGGCGATCTTGGTGGGGCCGCCTTCCGGACTGTCGACGGTGAACACTCCGTCGAGCGCCAGGACTCGTCTGGCCAGCCCGGAGAGCCCTCCCCCCGAGGGGTCCGCGCCGCCCCTGCCGTCGTCCGAGATCGCCACGCTCACCGTCCGCTCGTCCTCTGTCAGCATGACCAGGATGTCACGGGCTCCCGCGTGCTTGATCGCGTTGGTGATCGCCTCACGGGCGGTGAAGTACAGGGCGGTCTCGACCTCGGAGACGGGCCGGTCGGCCAGCCCGTAGTGCACGGTCACCGGCATGCTCGACCGCTCGGCGATGCCCGCGAGCGCGGCGCGCAGCCCCAGCTCGTCGAGTGCGGTCGGATAGATCCGCCAGGCCACACTGCGTAGCTCGTCGAGGAGCTGGCGCGACTCGGTGTAGGCCTGGCCCACCAGCTCGGCGGTCCTGGCCTGGTCGGGGCTGTGCTGGGCACGGCCGAGCAGCATGGCCAGCGCCACCCCCCGTTGCTGCACGCCGTCGTGCAGGTCGCGCTCGATCCTGCGCCGTTCGTCGTCGACGGCCCGGATGATGCCCGCGCGGGTCGCGGTCAGTTCGGCGATGCGCCTGCGCATCAGCTCCTGCCTGCCCGGTCCGAGGAAGTGGTCGGCCAGCCGCCGTTCGGCCGCTCCCACGGCGAGGACCCCGAGCGTCACCAGGGCCAGTAGCGCCCCCGCGCCGGTCAGCCCGAGGATCCCGCTGGTGGTGACCAGCTTCACGCCGGGCAGGTTCACCGGCACCGCCTCGGACTCACCCCAGAGCAGGTCCCACAGCCCTCCGAACAGGAGCAGGCCACCAAGGAACAGACCCGCCGCGCAGCCGTACCCGCCCAGCACGCCCAGGGCGGCGCGGGCGGTGAGAAAGCCGTAGCCGCCGGCCGTCCGCGTCGTGTCGTGGCCCAGCCACCTGGCCAGCCGAGCCCGTTCGAGTGCCATCAGCCGGGCCAGGCCCCGGTCGGCGGCGGGCCGCGTGGCCGCGATCAGGGAAGCCGGCCAGGCCAGGCAGAGGAAGGCCAGCTCGACGACCCCGAGGACCATGCCCGCGAGTACCCCCACCAGGGTGCGCGCGGCACGGTTACCTGACACGGCCCGAAGTCTAGGCATCACGCCGGCGCAGCACGACATGGCCTGCCGCCACCGCCGCCACCGTCCAGGCCAGCAGCCAGAGCAGACCTTCTCCCGCCCCGTAGGGCATCGGGCCGCCGGTCAGGTTGTCGGTGCTGTCCATGAAGGCCAGGCCGGCGAACAGCGGCATGCGCAGGGACACCTCCAACGCCGCCGGAACACCCGTCATCAGCAGCATCAGCGGCAGGCCCATCAGCAGCATGAACACCACGGTCAGGGTGCCCGCCGCACTGCGCACCGCGGTGCCCACGCCGAGCGTCATCACCGATACCAGAGCAAAGAAGACACCGACCCTCAGCAGGTCGAGCGCGACCTCGGCGGGCGGCAGCGCCACATAGCCGCCGAACAGGTCGGCGGACAGCACCGTGTAGACGACCGCGGTGGCCACGGCCCCGGACAGTACTCCGACGGCGAACATCACCGGCCCCACCACCAGCGCCTTCGCGGCGATCACCCGGCCACGGATCGGCGTGGCCTGCAACGTGCTCCGGATGCTGCCCGACGCGTATTCCGAGGTGATCACCAGCATCGCCAGCGCGACCAGCGCGAACTGGGCGAACGACGTCGCCGAGATCACCGGCTCGCTCGCCGGAAAGCGGGTTCCGCCGCCCTCGGCACGGAGCATGTCCGTGGCCGTCGCCCCGCCCAGCATCAGTGCGCTCATCACCATGAGCACCACCGCGCCGGCCAGGCACCACCAGGTGGAGCGGACCGACCACAGCTTCGCCCACTCCGCGCCGACCGCCTGGCCCAATTCTCTGGTCCGCATGTTCATACTCCCGCTTCCCGTGTGCCGTACTCCACGCTGCTCGCGGTCAGCTCCTGATATGCCTGCTCCAGCGAGGCCTCGCGGGTACGCAGCTCGTGCAGCCGGATGCCCGCCTCGTACGCCAGGTCGCCGACCCGCTCGATCGTGGCGCCGGTGGCGACGAGCTCGTTCTCGCCGAGCCGTTCCACCGTGATCCCGGCGCCGTCCAACCGTACGGACAGGTCGGCCGCGTGCGGGGTGCGGACGACCACGGCGGTCAGGGAGTTGCGCCCGATGACCTCCGCCAGCGGTGCGTCCATGATGAGCCGCCCCCTGCCGATCACCACCAGATGGTCGGCGGTGAGCTGCATCTCGCTCATCAGGTGGCTGGAGACGAACACCGTGCGGCCCTCCTCGGCCAGCGAGCGCATCAGGTGGCGCACCCAGCGCACGCCGTCGAGGTCCAGACCGTTGACCGGTTCGTCGAACATCAGCACCTCCGGATCGCCCAGTAACGCGCCCGCGATACCGAGCCGCTGGCTCATTCCCAGCGACAGCCCACCGGCCCGCTTACCCGCCGCATCCGCCATCCCTACCTGCTCCAGGACCTCCGTCACCCGGCTCCGCGTGATGCCGTTGCTGCGCGCCAGCGCCATCAGATGCGCATGCCCGCTCCGCCCGGGATGCAGCGCCCGTGCGTCCAGCATCGCGCCCACCGTCCGCAGCGGGTTCCTGATCTCGTGGTACGGCACACCGCCGATCAGCGCCGTGCCCGCAGTGGGGCGGTCGAGTCCGAGGATCAGGCGCATCGTCGTCGACTTGCCTGCCCCGTTCGGCCCGAGGAAGCCCGTGACCGTGCCGGGCCTCACGTCCAACGACAGGTCGTCGACGACCATCCGGTCACCGTAGCGTTTACACAAACCTTGGAGACTGATCACGTCGGCCAACGCTAGGCAACCGACGGCCACGGCCACCATGGAGGCGAACCTCCGACTTCAATGGCGGGAAACCGTAAAGACCTGTGTCTCGATACGCGCGCCCCCTCAGTCGTCCTCCTCGGAGACGAAGTCCAGGATCCGCTCCACCACGAGATCCGGCCGATCCATCGGCAGTGCGTGCCCCGTCCGGGGCACGATTTCGACCTGGGCGGCCGGCACGAGGCGCGTCACCCGCTCCGCTGTCGTGCGGGACCTGTGCAGGGCGCTGCGTGCGGCGAGCAGGCACAGGGAACGGGTCCGCAGAGTGCGCAGCTCGTCGTCGCTGAAGACCAGGGCGTTCGGCAGCCGGCGGCGGTATCGGGCGGCCGCCGGAATCAAGCTCATGATCTCCGTTTCCAGGATCGTGCCGTTGGCGACCAGGCGTGCCAGGCGCGGGCGGAGCGCGCGGGGAGCCAGACCCGCGAGCGCGCCCGCGAGCGCCCACCCGTAGAACCGCGGTCCGGGTAGCGCGAAACCGGCGGGATCGAGCAGGACGAGGGTGGCGATTCGGCCAGGGGTGTGAATCTCGTGGTTCATCGCCAGCCAGCCACCGTAGGAGCAGCCGACGACGTGCGCAGCGTCCACGTTCAGGCCCGCCAGCACCTCGTCGAGCCACTTCGCGCCGTCCCGCCCGTCCTGTACGGGGGCCTCCTGGACGCTGGCGCCGGCCTCGCCGATCGTGTCCACGGCGACGATCGGATGGTGCTCACCCAAGGGGCGGATGTACCGGTGCCACATCAGGGAGTTCCCACCGGCTCCGGACAGCAGCACGATGGGGCGCCCTCGGTCGCGCCCGGCCCGGTGGACACGGGTGGGGCCGAACGTGGTCGGCACGTCTTCGGCCTTCACCGGCTCCGGCCACAGCTGTTGGAAAAGGCGCTCGTAGAGGTCCAGAAACCGAGTTCTGGCGTTGTCGTCGGTGAAACTCCCCAGGTTCATGATACATTCGTATCATAAAGGGAGGTGAGGCGCGCAATGCCCCTACGGGTCGACCATGAAGAGCGCCGGAGACAGATCGCCGAGGCGGTGTTGCGCATCGCCGAGACCCAAGGACTCCAGCAGGCGTCCATGCGAGCCGTCGCCGCCGAGGCCGGTGTCTCGCTCCGCCTGGTGCAGTACTACTTCCAGACCAAGGACGCGCTCCTGCTGGATGCCCTGGCGCGCCTGAGCGGACGACTCGACGCCCGGGTACGGCAATCGATCGCGAGCGCCGAGGCCCCGCCCACGCCCCGCACCATCGTGACGGCGGTCCTGACGAACATCCTGCCCACGGATACGGAAAGCCGCCGCATCGCCCGCACGTACGCCGCCTTCTACTCCCTCGCCCTCAGCGAACCGCAGTTCGCCGAGGGCTACCGCACCCCGGACACCCTCGAATCCTTCATGGCGCGGCAGATCCGGACCGCGCTGGAGGCCGGTGACGTACCCGCCGACGTGAATCCCGAGGTGAAAGCCGCCGGATTGCTGGCCATGACCAACGGACTCGTCTCCAGCGTGCTGGGAGGGCAGCGCACGGCCGAAGCGGCGCTGACCATCCTCACCAGCCATCTCGACGAGCTCTGGGCGACGACTCATCAAGCCTGATCACGATGCGCTTTGGCCGCCGCCGCCCAGGCGCCGGGGCGCGAGCAGGTCTACTTACCCGTGAGGACATGAGCCGAGTGCTCGTCTCTCGCCAAAGGCCGCGGCCCGGCCCGGTGGCTATGCCCCGTAGACCGGCTCGGGGCCAGGGGCCTCGGTGAGGAGTTCGGCGACGGCGTCGCCGATGTCTGCCGGGTTCCAGCGGGCGCCCCGGTCGACGCGGGGGCCGTGGCGCCAGCCGTCGGCGAGGGAGATGACGCCGCCCTCCACCTCGAAGACCCGGCCGGTGACGTGCCCGGAGGCGGCCGAGCCGAGCCAGGTCACCAGGGGGGCGATGTTGGCCGGGTGCATGGCGTCGAAGCCGTCCTCGGGCCTGGCCATCATGGTGGCGAAGACCTCCTCGGTCATCCGGGTGCGGGCGGCCGGAGCGATCGCGTTCACCGTGACGCCGTAGCGGCCGAGTTCGGCGGCGGCGACCTGGGTGAGCGCGACGATGCCGGCCTTGGCCGCGGAGTAGTTGCCCTGCGCGACGCTGCCGAGCAGTCCGGCCCCCGAGGAGGTGTTGATCACTCGGGCGTCCACCGGGTCGCCCGCCTTCGAGCGTTCCCGCCAGTGCGCGCCCGCGTGCCGGAGCGGCAGGAAGTGGCCCTTGAGGTGGACCCGGATCACGTCGTCCCACTCCTGCTCGGTCATCGAGACCAGCATCCGGTCGCGGACGAATCCGGCGTTGTTCACCAGTACGTCCAGCCGCCCGAAGGCGCTCAGCGCCGTCTTGACCAGCCGGTCGGCGCCGCCCCAGTCGGTGACGTCGTCGTTGTTGGCGATGGCCCGGCCGCCCAGGGCGTGGATCTCCTCGACCACCCGCAGGGCCGGGTCGCCCGACCGCCCGTCCCCCTCGCGGCCGGTGCCGAGGTCGTTGACCACGACCCTGGCCCCCTGCCGGGCGAACTCCAGGGCGTGCTCCCTGCCGATGCCGCGCCCGGCACCGGTCACGATCACCACACGCCCGTCACAGATCCCACCCATGCCAGGGCTCCTTTCATCGTGATCATGCAGAGTTTCCCGGCTGTTCACCCGTCGTGTCCAGATGCGATCTCCCGCCAGGCGGGGATCTCGCCACCGCCGTGCACCGCGATCTCCGCGCCGGTCACGTAGCCGGGGACCGCCAGCCACAGGCACACCTCGGCCACGTCGGCGGGAAGGGCCATCCGGCCCGCGGGAACGGCGGCGCCCATCCGCGCGACCCCGTCGGGGCCGCCGTAGTGGTCTGCCGAGTCCTCCGTCTCGGCGAGGCCGACGACCACCGTGTTGACCCGCACCCGCGGCGCCCACTCGGCGGCGAGGCAGGCGGCCAGGTGGTGCAGGCCCGCCTTGGCCGCGCCGTACGCGGAGGTGCCCGGGGAGGGGCGGGTACCGCTGGAGCTGCCGATCATGATGACCGAGCCGCTGGAGGCGGCGAGCAGGGGGTGGGCGCGCTGCGCGACCAGCAGCGGGGCGATCAGGTTGAGTTCCACGATCCGGGCGTGCAGCCGTGGGGAGGTTCCGGCCAGGAGCGCATACGGTGAGCCTCCGGCGTTGTTGACCACCGTGTCGAGCCTCCCGTACCGCTCCTCGACCTCGGTGACCAGCCGGTCCACGTCCGCCGTGTCGCGCACGTCGGCCGCGACGAACGCGAGGCCCTCGGGCAGGACCTCCGGCTTCCTGCGGGCGCACACGACCACCTCGGCTCCGGCGGCCAGGAAAGCGTCGGCGATACCCGCGCCGAGCCCCCTGGTGCCACCGGTCACCAGCACGACCGATCCGGTGTGGTCGTAGCGAACCCGGCCGGGTACTCCGCCACTTCCACGAGCCTCGGCGTCCACACCGGCCGCGCGATCCGCATCGCCCTCAGCGTTCACGGCGCTCGCCTCCTCGCCCTCGTCCTCGAAGCGGTCACCCGGGGGAGTCTCCGGAAGACCGACCGCCGTCGCATGCCTTCCCAGGTGGGCCGGCCGAGCCTCGAACCGGCCACCGGGATGCCTTCCGGAAGGTCGCCCGGCGGGCAGCCGCCGGGCGCACTCCTGTGTCCGGCTGTCGCGTGCTACCGTACCAAGCAAGCGTTAGGTGCGAACAGTGAGGCGCGATGAGAATCACCCTTCACGGCGGCGGAGCGGTCGCCGAGGTCGTAGTGGACGTGCCACCGGTCAACGCGTTACCCGTCTCCGGCTGGTTCGAGCTGGCCGAGGCCGTCCAGGAGGCCGGGCACGCGCCCGAGACCCGCGTCGTGGTGCTGCGCGCGGAGGGGCGAGGGTTCAACGCCGGGGTGGACGTCAAGGAGATGCAGGCCACCAGCGGGCACGCCGCGCTGGTCGGCGCCAACCGCGGATGCTTCGCGGCGTTCGCGGCGGTCTACGAATGCGAGGTCCCGGTGATCGCCGCCGTGCACGGTTTCTGCCTCGGTGGCGGGGTCGGGCTGGCGGGCAACGCCGACATCGTGGTGGCCTCCGACGACGCCTACTTCGGCCTGCCCGAGGTGGACCGGGGCGCGCTCGGCGCGGCCACCCACCTGGCCAGGCTGGTCCCCCAGCATCTGATGCGGGCCATGGTCTACACGTGCCGCACCGTCACCGCCGCCGAACTGCACGCCTTCGGCTCGGTGCTGGAGGTCGTGCCCCGCGACCGGCTGCGCGAGACCGCCTTCGAGGTCGCCGCCCAGATCGCCGGAAAGGACCCCTACGTCATCCGGCGGGCCAAGGAGTCGCTGAACGGCATCGACCCGGTCGATGTCAGGCGCAGCTACCGGTTCGAGCAGGGCTTCACCTTCGAACTCAACCTGATGGGCTCCGGTGACAGACACCGCGACGCGTTCATCGCGAGAGGCAACGGCTCTGCGAGCCGGGAGCCGTCCGGCGCATCGCCGGTTGGAGAGGCGGACAGCCGGTGAGCGAGGAACGAAGCCGCCCGCGCAGCGAGGGAGGAGCGGTGAGCGAGCAGTGAGCAAGATCATGTCCATTGACGGCGTCGTCGGGGAACTGCGCAGTGGGATGACCGTCGGGATCGGCGGCTGGGGATCGCGTCGCAAGCCGATGGCGCTGGTCCGGGCGATCTGCCGGTCCTCTCTGGAAGACCTGACGGTCGTCTCGTACGGTGGCCCCGACGTCGGCCTGCTGTGCGCATACGGCAAGGTCGCCCGGGTGGTCGCCCCGTTCGTGTCGCTCGACTCGATCCCCCTCGAACCGCACTTCCGGACCGCCAGGCAGGCCGGGACCGTGAAGTTCACCGAGTACGACGAGAGCATGTTCATGTTCGGCCTGCTCGCGGCGGCGCACCGGCTGCCGTTCCTGCCGACCCGCGCCGGGCTCGGCTCGGATGTGATGCGGGTCAACCCCGAACTGCGGACCGTACGGTCGCCCTACGCCGGAGGCGAGGAGCTCGTCGCCGTCCCCGCGCTGACCCTGGACGTCGCGCTCGTCCATCTCAACCGGGCCGACCAGCGCGGCAACGCCCAGTATCTCGGCCCCGACCCCTACTTCGACGACCTCTACGCCAAGGCGGCCGAGCGCTGCTACGTCTCCTGCGAGCGCGTGGTGGACACCGCCGACCTGCTCAAGGAGGGGCCGGTCCAGTCACTGCTGATCAGCCGGTCCATGGTGACCGGCGTGGTGGAGACCCCCGGCGGTGCCCACTTCACCACCTGCGAGCCCGACTACGGTCGCGACGAGGCGTTCCAGCAGGCGTACGCGAGCGCCGCCACCGGCCCCGAGACGTGGCGGGCCTTCACCGGCCGCTACCTGTCCGGAGACGAGGCCGCCTACCAGGAGGCCGTACGCCAGTTTCGGGAGGAATCATGAGCGTGACCGTCGCCACGCGGGCCGAGGTGTGCGTCGTCGCCTGCGCCGAGGCGTTCAGGGGGGACGGGGAGATCCTGGCCGCGGGCATCGGCGGCGCGATCACCGTGCTGGCCGCCCGGCTGGCCCGGCTCACCTTCGAGCCCGACCTCATCACGCACGACGGGCTGTGCCTGCTGACCGGCGACGTGCCGCCGCTGGGACAGAGTCCACAGGTCGTCGAGGGCTGGCTGCCGTTCCGGGACCACCTGTGGCTGGTGCTCAACGGCAGGCGGCACGTCATGCTGGGAGCCAGCCAGATCGACCGGTACGGCAACAGCAACATCTCCTGCATCGGCGACTGGTCCCGGCCGAAGTCCCAGCTCCTGGGCGTGCGCGGGGTGCCGGGCAACACCGTGTGCTGCCCGACCAGCTACTGGGTCCCCCGGCACTCGACCCGGGTGTTCGTACCGCGGGTGGACATGGTCAGCGGCGTCGGCCACGACCGCGCGGCCGAGGCGGGGCCGAGCGCCCACCGCCACCACGACCTGCGCCGGGTGGTCACCGACCTGGCGGTGCTGGACTTCCAGAGCCCCGACCACTCGATGCGCCTGGCCTCGGTCCACCCGGGCGTCACCGTGGACGAGGTCGTGGCGGCGACCGGCTTCCCGCTGGCCGTCACCGGCGACGTCCCCGAGACCCGGCAGCCGACCGGCGAGGAACTCCGCGTCCTGCGCGAGGTCCTCGACCCCGGCTCACTCCGCGACCGCGAGATCCCCGCCTGACCTCCTCCCCACCGCCGGAACCGGGGATTCCATCCCGCACGGACCCTGCCGGTCGATTCGTTCTCGATCTTCGCGACCTGGGTGTCCCGCATCGGATGACGAGACCGGCGGAGTCCTCGCCGGCCGGGCTTCCCACCTCACCGCCGGCCGCCCGTCAGGAGAACTCCCATGACCTCGTACTCCGGACCCGTCCCGGACCCGCCGGTACCCGCGACCGGCACGTCCGCACCGCGAAATGAGCCGCCGGGGCTGGTGACCCGGCTCACCGAGATGGTCGGCTGCCGCCACCCCGTCGTGCAGACCGGCATGGGCTACGTGGCCGGGGCTCGGCTGGCCGCCGCCACCTCCGCCGCCGGAGGTCTGGGCGTCATCGCGGCGGCCACCATGCCCGTCGAGCAGATGACCGCCGCGATCCGGTCGGTCAAGGAGCGCACCGACGCGCCCTTCGGGGTGAACATCCGCTCCGACGCCGACGACGCCGGCGAGCGGATCGACGTCATGATCCGCGAAGGCGTACGGGTCGCGTCGTTCGCGCTGGCCCCCAAGCGCGAGCTGATCGCCCGGCTCAAGGACGCCGGAGTGCTGACGATCCCCTCGGTCGGCGCGCGCCGGCACGCCGAGAAGGTCGCCGCCTGGGGCGTGGACGCGGTGATCGTGCAGGGCGGTGAGGGCGGCGGGCACACCGGGGCCGTCCCCACCACCGTGCTGCTCCCCCAGGTCGTGGACGCGGTGGACATCCCGGTGATCGCGGCGGGCGGGTTCTGCGACGGGCGCGGGCTGGTCGCCGCCCTGTCGTACGGCGCCTGCGGGGTCGCGATGGGCACCCGCTTCCTGCTGACCTCGGACTCCACGGTCGGCGACGAGGTGAAGAAGGTCTACCTCGGCACCGCCGAGACGGTGGTCACCACGCGGGTGGACGGCGTTCCGCACCGCGTGCTGCGCACCCCGTTCGTCGACTCGCTCGAACGCTCGCGCCTGCGGCTGCTCCGCGCGGTCGCCAACGGGGCCAGGTTCAAGCGGCTGTCCGGCATGTCGTGGGCGGCGATGATCCGCGAAGGCCGCCGGATGCGGCACGGCCGGGACCTGACCTGGGCCCAGGTGCTCCAGGCGGCCAACACCCCGATGCTGCTCAAGGCCGCCATGGTGGACGGGCGCGCGGACCTCGGCGTCATGGCCTCCGGGCAGGTCGTCGGGCTGATCGACGACCTGCCGTCCTGCGCGGAGCTGATCGACCGGATCATGTGGGAGGCGCACGCCGTGCTGGACCGGCTGCCCCGCTCCTGACGGCGCCGGGCCTGGTGAACCGGCCGGGACGGAGCCGACGTTGATCCGCCAGCACGCCCGCGAGAAGACGACATGGGAGAAGGAACGCGCTGCAGCACTAGCCTGACCTGTGATGTCCCGCCCGTTCGCTGCCGGGCGGGACGATCCGGTTGTTGCTGGTGACAGACTCGACGGCGGTCAGAGCCGGCCCGGGTCGGGTGCGGCACGCTCCCGTGGTCACCGGCCCGTGCCGGCTACTTCGCTCGCGCGAACTCCGGCACTGCGGAGGCCGCGTCGAAGTTCGGCTTGAGGATGTCAGCGTTCTTGAACAGCTGCACGGCATTATCCAGCGCCTTCATGTCCACGTAGCCGGAGTACGCGATCTCGGGAATCTGGGTGAGCGTCTCCGCCGGCGTCTTGCAGTACTTGGCGAGGATCGCGAACTTGTCGGCGTTGCCGGCCGGTTGCTTGGCCGCGTCCGCGGCCTCCTGCATAGCGGCCACGAACTGCTCGGCAGCCGCCTGGTGCTTGGCCAACCAGGGCTGCGTCACGGCGTACAGTGCGTTGGGGGTCGCCCCGATGCCCTCGAAGGTGGGGTTGCCGATTGACTTGCCTTTGCCGCTCGAGGTGATCTTCTGGACGCTCGCGGCGGTGACGGCACCGGCGTCCACCTTTCCGTTTTCGACGGCGGGCTCGATGTCGGCGAAGCCGAGGGCGACGAACTTCGCCGTGGACTTCTGGCCTGTCGCGGCCTGGATCCAATCCTCGATCAGCGTCACGATGGTGCCGCCGAGGTCGTTGACGGCGATCGTCTTTCCTTGCAGGTCGGCTGGGCCCGATATGCCCGAGCTGTTGTTGACGATGATTCCCTGGCTGTCCTTGGTCGTCTCGCCGCTGCCCGAGATGATCTTCATATCGATGCCCTCCTGAATGGCGGTGAGCAACGCCTGCGGGCTGACGAATGCGACATCCGTCGACCCGCCCTGCAACGCGGCGATGCCGGCGGAGCCGGACTGGACGTTGACGAGCTTCACATCGAGCCCATGCTTGGCGAAGATTCCCTTGTCGAGGGCGTAGAGGGACAGCTCGTTGCACAACGACAGCGAGGTCACGTTGAGCACCGTCGTTCCCGAGGCGGTCGCACCGCTCGCCCCGGCCGACGACGAATCCGACGAACATGCCGACGCACCTGTGGCGATCAGCAACGCGGCACTGATCGCCACCGCGGCTTTCGTTCTTGACAACACCCTGCTTCTCTTTTCTGGATGGTTTTCCGGCTTACGGGAAAGTCGGTGCAAGTGGCGGCGCCGTAGTCTCGACACTGCGCATGACCTGGCGGAATATCTCACTGCGCAGCTGCGCGAAACGAGGGTCGAGCTTTGTGCTCACCTGGTCTCGTGGGCGGGGCAGGTCGACACGCACATCGCTGACGAGGTGGCCGGGATTGGCCCGCATCACCAGTACCCGATCGCCGAGGTAAACCGCCTCGTCGATGTCGTGGGTCACGAATACGACGGTCATCTGGTACTCGTGGCGTACCCGCAGCACGAGATCCTCAAGGTCGGCGCGGGTCTGAGCGTCGACGGCGGCGAAGGGCTCGTCCATGAGCATCACCTCCGGCCGCACCACGAGGGCGCGGGCGATGGCCGTACGCTGCTGCATGCCGCCGGACATCTGCCAGGGATAGAGGTTCTCGACACCGTCGAGTCCCACAGCGGCGAGCGCCTCGCGTACCCGCTCGGCGGTCTCCGCTCGGGACAGCCCGGCGGCCTTACCAGCGATCGCAAGATTGCGGCGGACGTTCATCCATGGAAACAGCGACCGGCCGTAGTCCTGGAAGACGACGCTGAGGCCGGCGGGCGGGCCGGTCACCAGAGTGCCGTCGAGGCGCACCTGTCCACCGGTCGGTGCCAGCAGGCCGGCCATGATCATCAGCATGGTGGATTTGCCGCATCCGCTCGGCCCGACGACGCAGATGAATTCACCTTGGGCGATCGTGACGGAGGTCTCCGCGAGCGCCAGGCGGGTGTCGCCCTTGGCTGCGGGGTAGCTCTTCGAGACATTGTCGACAGTCAGCTCCATGACGCGTCCTTTCGACGCTCGGGCTTCACAAGGCGCCCAGACCGGTACGGCGCTGCCAGCGCAACGTTCGGCGCTCGAGCCAGGCGGCCGCAAGGTTGAGGATGAGTCCGATGATCGCGATGAGCAGGAACGCCGACCACATCTGCAGGTAGCGGAATCGTTCCTGCGCGCGCAGCACCTCATAGCCGAGGCCGGCGGTGGTCGCGTAGAACTCGGAGATGATGACCATGATCAGTCCCACGCCGATGCTGACCCGGATACCGGCCATGATCTGCGGTGCGGCGGCGGGCAGAATCACCCGCGAATAGAGTTGCCAGCGGGACAGGCGCAGGCTGTGCGCGCTGCGCAGCCACGATTCGTTCACGGCGCTCACCCCGTCGGCAGTATTGATCATGATGAGCCAGACGGTGCCAAAGAAGATCACGAAGATGTTCAGGCCGTCCGTGACGCCGAAGATCTGCAGTGCCACCGGCAGCAGTACGACCTTGGGTGTGGCTAACCAGAACCGGATGAGCGGGCTGTACATGTCGCGGATGATGGCGTTGCGGGCGACGAGCATGCCACCGGCGACGCCGATGACGAGCGAGAGGAGCATGGCCCAAGCCAGCCGCCGCATGCTCGGCACCACGGCCGTCCAGAAGTGGTCGGAGAGGAATGCCTGACCGACGTTGGCGGAGAGCCAGTCCTGCCAGAACTGCCCGACGATTGTGCTGAGCGGCGGGAAGAATATGGTGGGATTCGCCCGACCGTAGATCTCCCAGATCACTAACACCAGGCCGAGCAACCACCCGTTGCGCAGTGGCCCAAGGAGTGCCCGGACGCGTCGGCCCATCAGCCGGTCCGGCCGTTGCCGCGCCGGCGCGGC
>NZ_JBEXUE010000046.1:0-34436 GCF_040614275.1 Streptosporangium sp. NPDC006013 | reverse complement strand
GGCGACGTGGCCGGCGTCCGGGAACTCGCGGTGGAAGGTGCTCACCCACGAGGCCACCGTTCCGGGGGCTGGCGGGGTGTCCAGCAGGATGAAGTTCCCCCAGTGATAGGTCGGGTTGGCGGGCGTCCGGACAGCCAGGTAACCGTCGCGCCGGTCGACGACGCTGCCTTGCAGCCCGAGCAACATCAGATCACTCTGGTATCCCAACGACCGCACAGCCATGGTCAAACCGTACCGGCGCCCTCATCGCCTCACCAGAACCCAGGTTTTCCAGATCGCCGGCCTGTTGAGCCAGGCCGGGCTGGTCATGCGTGCCCGGCTGCTGCGCGAGCCCAGTGAGAGCACGGAGACGACGCAGCAGGCCCGCCTGCCGGCCCACAGACTCGGTCACCGGCTCTTGGCGGGCTCTCCTTCCAGCGCGCTCCTGATCATGGCGAAGCTCTCCGTGATCTTCCCGGCGAGGCCGCGCGGGATCTCAAGGAAACCCACCGTGTCGGCGTCGGCCCAGTAGCAGTAGGTCCCGTCGTCGGTGTTCCGGCAGGAGGCCGCGCCGCGGAGTGGACCGGTTCCCACGTAGACCCAGTCCGTCTGCGGGTTCTCCCTCTCGCGGTCCTGAGCGGTCAGCCAGTCCACGGCGGCCTTGGGATCGGTCACCTCGGCCTGCGACCCGGTGGCGTAGAAGGATTTCAGGCGCGGGGTGTCCTGGTAGAACGTGGTGAGCTGGGTGCCGAGGATCTTGTGGTGCGGCCCGTCCGGGAGCTTGAAGCGTTCCTCGGCGGGGGTCACCGATACCAGGTCCAGTGCTCCGATCGCGGCGGGGAAGGGCGTCGCGAAGGTTCCCGGGGGTTTCGGCGGGTTCTGGGCCGATGAGGCGTCCTCCTGATCCGCTTCGACGGTGAAGGTACATCCCGCGAGAACGCCGACCGCGAGCGTCATGAGGGAGATTCTTGCGATGTTCATGGCGTGAGGATGATCCAGTGCACTTGTGCGCTGGTTGGATCTCTCTGGCACCTGATGGAAATCATCGCGATGGACGGGGCGCGGGTGCACGTATGTGACCTGGAGGCGCTGGACGGAACATCTGTCGTGGAAGTGAAGCCGGTCCTCGGCCGAGGAGTCGGGCGCTGAGCCGATCGGCGAGGGCCGATACGGGTCACGTCCTGCCGGGGGTGATCCCGCACCGTCGGAGCCGTTCGGCCTCGTCGGTGTGGCCGAGCCGTCTCAGCAGGCCGATCGCCTGGGCCAGAACGTCGGGGCGGCCCAGTTCGGCGGCGCTCAGGTAGGCAAGGACCGCTCTCTCCGCGTGACCGGTCTCGCAGAGCAGCAGGACCGCCCATATCAGGGCGTGCACGTCACCGGTCTCCGCCCGGGTCCGCAGCCAGGTGATCGCCTCCTGGGTACGGCCCGTCTCGTGCATCAGGTCGACCGCGTGCGCCAGGGCGTCGGGGTAACCCGCCTCGACGCGGGCCCGCAGCCAGGTGATCGCCTCCTCGGCCCGATCCAGCTGGTACAGCAGGACGGTGAGCCGCCTGAGGGCGTGGGTGTCGCCTGCCTCGGCGCGGGTCCGCAGCCAGGTGATCGCCTCCTCGGCCCGCTCGGACTCCTGGAGTAACTCGACCGCCTTCCACAGGGCGTCGATGTCACCGGTCTCCGCCCGGGCCCGCAGCCAGGTGATCGCCTCCTCGGTCCGGCCCACCCGCTGGAACAGCTCGACCAGCCGCCAGCAGGCGTCGGTGTTCCCGGCTTCCGCGGCGTGCCGGTAGGCGGCGATCGCCTCTTCGGTCCTGCCCGTCTCCTGCGGCTCGACCGGCCGCCGGACGTCGCGGACGCGTCCGGCGCCGGCGACGCGGTCGTGGTCTCCGGGCTGTCCCACCCCATCGGGGAGAGCAGCGGTCCGGTTGGAGATGTCGGGCGGCCGCCGGAGCTGACCGCCGCTCTCATCGCGGCTCATCACTCATTGCCACTCATCGCAACACATCACTCCGTATGGAGCCTGCGGACGGCGAAAATAGACGATATTAAGGTGACATAAGTAATTCTGCCATCTCGCGGAGATCGGTTTTCTGCCACCCTTCGGCGGGGCAATAATAGATATTTGAGTGTTGCCTAATATATTTTAGGTGATATTTCCGGGATTGGTGGGTGATTTTGCGGGCTCCGCCGGGCCCGTCAGGTTGGCCGACATCCGGGTCAGGACGTCGATCGTGGCCAGGTACTCCTCGGCGCTGATCCCCTCGGTGAGGCGGGCACGGTCGGCGTTCACCTGCCGTCGTAACTCCTCGTGCGCCCGGATCCCGGCGGTGGTGAGGGTCGGCCGCTCCGCTGCTCCCTCCAGCCAGCCCCGCTCGCGCAGGTCGTCCGCCACCGGGCGCAGGGAGGGCCACCGGTCGTCAAGGAAGGGGGCGAGGGCGATGTCGAGGTCGGCGAGGGTGGGGGAGTCGGTGGCGATGACGTTCAGCACCTGCCAGTGGCGGCGGGTCAGGCCCTGGCCGGCGAGGAGGCCGTCGAGGGAGCCCTCGACGAGGCCGTGCAGGTGCTTGATCCAGTAGCCGATGGGACGTCTCTGGCCGGTGATCTCGGAGATGTTCACGGTGCCGCCTTCCTCGGTCGATACATGTACTTTGACAATAACATGTATTAGTACATGTATCATTGAGGCATGGAAGATCCTCAGGTGGCCGCCGTCGAGCGGGCGATGGTGGCGATCCGGCGCAGCCAGACCCGCCGCGCCCTCCAGCGCCTCGCGGGTGACGTCGAGCTCGACCCCGCACTCTTCGGGGTGATCGACGCTGTGGAGGAAGGGGCGGAGGCCGCGACGGTGACCTCCGTCGCCGGTCGGATGGGCGTCGACCAGCCCCGCGCCAGCCGACTGGTGGCCAGGGCCGTCGAGGCGGGGCTGTTGCGCAGGGTGGCCGACCCGGCTGACGGCCGCCGCAGCACGCTGGAGCTCACCGAACTGGGCGCCGGGCACGCCGAGCGGGTCCACCGCTTCCGCCGTGAGGTCTTCGACGCGGCGATGTGCGGCTGGTCCGAGCACGAAAGGCGGGAGTTCGCCCGCCTGCTCACGGTCTTCGTCGCAGAGCTGGGCCGACGCCACCGGGAAGGCTGACTCCTCTTTCCGCGGTGGGTCCGCCGATCAGGCGAGTTCGTCCAGCCGGGCGATGTCGCTCTCGGTCAGCCGCAGGTCGGCCGCGGCGACGTTCTCCTCCAGGTGTGCCACGGAGCCGGTGCCGGGGATCGCGAGGGTGACCGGGGAACGGGCCAGCAGCCAGGCGAGCGCCACCTGGGTGCGGGTCGCGTCATGACGCCCGGCCACCTCGTCGAGCGTCCGCTGCTGCTCCTCGGTGGGCGCCATGCCCGGCGGGGCCTGTGAGGTGTCCAGTCCCGGCTTGAGCATTCCCGCCGCGAGGGGGAAGTAGGGAACGAAGGCGATGCCATGCTCCTCGCAGGCGGTGAGGACGTCCTCGCTGTCCCGGTCGAAGAGGTGGAACCGGTTCTGTACCGCGACCACGGGGGCGATCTCGCGGGCCTCGGCGAGCTGGGCGGCGGTGACCCCGCTGAGCCCGAGATGCCGGATGAGACCGCGCCGGTGCAGGTCGGCGAGCGTGCCGAAGGAGTCGGCGAAGGGGGTTTCGCCGGGGAAGAGCAGGCCGTCGCCGCCGACTCGCAGATAGACCAGATCGAGGCGGGCCGCGCCGAGCCGGGACAGGTTCTCCTCGATCTGCTCGCGCAGCTCGGCCGGCGTGGCGGCGGCGTTCCACGACCGCCACTCGTCCCTGACCACGCCGACCTTGGTGGCGATCACGAGGTCGTCGGGGTAGGGATGGAGTGCCTCGCGGATGAGGTCGTTGGCCACGTGCGGGCCGTAGAAGTCGCTGGTGTCGATGTGCCTGACGCCGAGTTCGACGGCTCGGCGCAGCACGGCCAGGGCGGCCGCCGGGTCCTTCGGCGGTCCCCAGACACCGGGGCCCGGCAACTGCATCGCCCCGTAACCGAGCCGGCTGACGGTTGCTCCTTCGGCGAGGCGTAGCAGGCCGCCGGGGGCGGTGGTGGCGCGGTCGATGGTCATGCGTGATCCCTTCGTGCCGGCTGCTGTGCCGCTGTGGCTCGACCGGAGAGCCGGGCACGGATGGAGGCGGTGGTGATGCCGCCGTCGGGATGGCGTTCGAGCTTGCCGCGACTGGCGAGGTCGTGAACGCCCTGGCGCGTGATGCCGAGCATGGCCGCCGCCGCCGAGGAAGGCACCGCGACGGCGGCCGGATGTCCCGCACGCCGGGCCACGGCCCGGCCAAAGGGAGTCGCCCACCATCCGGCCGGTGGATCAAAGGGGGCGTCGCTGGGATACAGGGCGCTGACCAGGCGGATCGCGGTGTACGCGGCGGCCTGGTCGTCTTCCCCCAGCAACACCTCGGCCCATGCCCGGGACTCCGTCACCAGACGCTCCCCGAGCAGTTCGCCGGTGCCGAAGAGGATGTCCAGCGGATCGAGCAGCCTGCTGCCGACGACCCTCCTCAGATCGCCCGCGAGTATCTCGTGCGCTTCGGTCCAGGCGGTCACTGCCCCTCCTTTGCTTGACGTATGACGTCAAGTACTTGTCGCCAACTATCAAGTACTTGACGTCATACGTCAAGCACTTCTCCGGATCTTCGAATGGAGCCGATGCTCGCGGTGGCGTACGCCGGGGTCGGCCGATCCGGGCGGGGCTCCGTACCCCGACGACGTGAGCCGGCTACGGCCGGTCTCCCGGCGGTCCGAAGTTCGCGATCTTCTGCGCCGCGGTGCGAGATCGCGTTCTGTGAGCCGCCTTTCCCGGAACGGTATGGGGAGGAATAGTGAGATTCATGAGACCTGTGATCCTCACGACCGCACTGTGCGCCATGCTCGTCGGCCTGTTAGGCGCTCCCGCACAGGCCGACACCACGACTCCCCTCGCGGGCTTCCCGCTGCCCGCGGGATTCCAGCCGGAGGGCATCGCGATCGGACCCGGACCGGTGGCCTTCTTCGGCTCGCGGGCGACCGGCGCGATCTACCGGGCCGACCTGCGTACGGGCAGGGGAAGCGTGCTCAGCGACGGGCCGGGCACCCCGTCGCTCGGGCTGAAGACCGACGCGACGGGACGGCTGTTCGTCGCCGGCGGCACCGGCGGCGACGCACGCGTGATCGACACCCGTACCGGCAGGCTGCTCAAGAGCTACTCGCTCGTGAGCGGAGCCGCCTTCGTCAACGACGTCGTACTGGCCCGGAAGGCGGCCTGGTTCACCGATTCCACCAATCCCGTTCTCTACCGGCTCAGGTTGGGCGCGGGCGGCACCCTGCCGGCCACGGCCGACACGGTGCCGCTGACCGGTGCCATCGAGTACGGCCCGGGTATCAACGCCAATGGCATCGCCGAGACCCCCGACGGTAGATCGCTGCTCATCGTGCAGTCCAACACCGGACGGCTGTTCAAGGCCGACCCGGTGACGGGCGTGACCACGTCGGTGGACCTGGGCGGTGAATCCCTCGTCAACGGCGACGGCCTGCTGCTGGTCGGCCGCACTCTGTACGTCGTGCAGAACCGGCTCAACGTCGTGACCGCGGTACGGATGAGCCGGGACGGCTCCTCGGGACGGGTCGTCGACCGGCTCACCGACCAGCGTTTCGACGTGCCGACCACGGTGGCGAGGTTCGGTGATCGGCTCTACCTGCCGAACGCCCGCTTCACGACGCCACCCGAGCCGAACACCCCCTACGACGTGGTCGGGATCCGCGTGGCGCGGGCACGCTGACCGTCCTGGCGGGCTGCTCGAATCGTGGATCCCCGGCCCGTGCCCGGGCCCCGGTTCGAGCAGCCTCGATCACGCGGAGCCGGTGACAGGGCCGGTAACGGGGCCGGTGACGGGGCCGGTGACGGAGACGAACCCGGAACCGGGACGGTAGTCGGGGGACTGGTGCCTGAAGTAGGTGTTGTAGACCTGGCAGTAGTGACCACCGCGAGCCAGCAGCGTGCTGTGGTCGCCCTCCTCGACGATCCGGCCGTGATCCAGCACGATGATGCGATCGACGTGCTCGATCGTGGACAACCGGTGTGCGATGACGATGGAGGTGCGGTCGGCCAGCACCCGGTCCAGGCCCTCCTGGATCTGGGCCTCGGTCAGCGGATCGACACTGGCGGTGGCCTCGTCCAGGACCACGATCGCCGGATCCTGGATGAGCAGGCGGGCCAGCGCGACGAGCTGGCGCTGGCCCATGGACAGGGCGCGGCCGTGTTCGCCGACATCGGTCCGCAGGCCGTCGGGCAGGGCGTCGATCCAGTCGCCGCCGCCGACCGCCGTGGCGGAGGCGAGCACCTCCTCGTCGCTCGCCTCCGGCCTCGGGTATCTGATGTTGTCGGCGACAGTGCCGCTGAACAGGAACGGAACCTGGGGAACCGCGCCGATCTGCCGCCGGTACCCGGCCAGATCCAGCGTGCGGATGTCGCGATCGTCGATGCTCAACCGGCCGTCCTGGAACTCGTAGAACCGGGTGATCAGCTTGCTGAGCGTCGACTTGCCCGCACCGGTGTGACCGACCAGCGCGACGCTCTCGCCCGCCTCGATGGTGAGGTTGAAGTCCCACAGGACGGTGTTGTCGGCTTCGTAACCGAACCGGACGTCGCGGAACTCGATGCGGCCCGCCAGCCTGCCGACCGGCTGAGGGTCGGTCTGCACGACCCGGGGTGGCGCGTCGATCAGGGCGAAGACCCGCTCTGACGCGGACAGGCCCTGCTGGAACTGGGACCAGAACGCGGCGATGGAGGTCAGCGGGAACCAGAAGAGCGCGACCCCCTGGAGGAAGAGGTACCAGTCGCCGGCGGACAGGCCGCCGCCGAGCACCGTGGTACCGCCCAGTTGGACGAGCGCGACCGTGGCCAGCCCGGCGACGAGAAAGAGCACCGGGAAGATGCCGGAGAAGACGAAACCCTGCCTGAGCGTCACCTGGTAGCTCTGCTCGTTGATGGGCCGGAACTCGTCGTAGACCCGCTGCTCCTGGCGGAAGTTCTTGGCGACGGTGATTCCGCCCATGGTCTCCTGCAGGGTGGCGTTCACCCGGCTCAGCGAGCGTTGCGCCCTGCGGGTGCTGCTGCGGGCGACCCGCCGGAACAGCAGCGCGATGCCCACCACGACCGGCACCACGAGAAGGGTCAGCAGGGCGAGCTCGACGCTGCGCAGGAAGAGCAGGATCGTGACGAAACCCACCATCAACACCTGGCTGATCAGGTCCATCGTCAGGGTGGAGACGGTCGCGAAGTCATCGGTGTCGGAGGTGACCCGGCTGACGATCTTGCCCGACGGGTTCTCGTCGTAGAACGACAGGTCACGCTTGAGTACGGCGTCGAACGCGTCCTCGCGGAGACGCAGGACGACGTCTCCGGTGACCTTCGCGCTGTACCACTGGCGGACGAAGTTGAACAGCCAGCCGAGCACCCCGGCGAGCAGCAGGCCGGCGGCGAGCTGCCGGCCCACATCGGCGATCGTGCCGCTCTCGATCCCGTCCACGCCCCAGCTGACCAGCAACGGCATGGCCGCCTGGGTCAGTGAGAAGAGCACGATCATGATCGCGACCAGGACCATCGCGCCCAGCTTCGGCCGGAAGTAGGACAGGATCCGGCGGAGTAGATCACGATCGTTGTAGGTGCGGTCGTAGTCCTCGGCGTCGAGGCCGTCCATGATGAAGCCCATCAGCCCTGCCCTCCCTGCTCGCCCGCGAGGACCACGCCCGGGTCGGTGGTGCCCGCCAGGTCGACCTCGTCGTAGTGGGCGAAGATCCGCCGGTAGAGGCGACTGCGGGCGAGCAGTTCGTCGTGCGTGCCGTAGTCGACCAGCTCGCCTCGGCGGAGCAGCAGAACCTTGTCGGCCCAGCGGATCTGGGAGAGCCGGTGGGTGATCAGGAGCGTGGTGCGCCCGTCGAGAACGCGGTCGACGGCCTGCTGGATCCTGTCCTCCGTGGCGGAGTCGATCGCACTCGTCGAGTCGTCGAGCACGAGGATCGCCGGATCCGTCAGCAGGGCCCGTGCGATGGCCAGGCGCTGGCGCTGGCCGCCGGAGAGGGTGATGCCGCGCTCACCGATGACCGTGTCGTAGCCGTCGTCGAGCTCGCCGATGAACTCGGCGGCCTGGGCCTCCTCCGCCGCCTTCACGACGGCGCTCCGCTCCACCTGCTGGCCAAGCCCGAAGGCGATGTTCTCGGCCACCGACCTGGAGAACAGCACGATGTCCTGCTCGATGGTGGAGATCTGGGAGCGCAGCGAGTCGAGGTCCCACTCGCGCACGTCCACGCCGTCCACCAGGATCCGGCCGGCGGTGACGTCGTAGATCCGGGGGACCAGCTTCGTCAGGGTGCTCTTGCCCGAGCCGGTCTCGCCGACGATCGCCACGGTCTCGCCCGGCTGCACGGTGAACGTCACCCCGCGCAACACCTGATCGTCCTCTCCGTAGCCGAACGTCACGTTCTCGAAGTGGATCGCCCCGCTGATCGGTGCGGCGTGGCCGTCGGCGCGCCGCCCGAATTCGGTCTCGGTGTTCATGATGCTCAGGATCCGGCGGGCGGACACGATGCCGAGCTGGACCAGTGAGAAGGTGAAGATCGACATATTGGTCGGGAAACCGATCATGCTCACCAGGCTCATGAAGGCGACCAGCTCGCCGATCGTGATGTCGCCCGCGGCCTGGAGGTAGAGGCCGTGCCAGAGCGCCCCGGCCATCGCGAAGGCGAAGAGCAGGGTCGGCAGGTAACGGGCCTGGACCAGGCCGTTGCGGACGAAGGAGTCGCGATAGCGTCGCGCGCGCGCCCGGAACCGCCGTCGCTCCTGGTCCTCCTGCGCGGACACCTTGATGACCTCGATGCCGCGGACCGCCTCGTTCAGCCCGGCGTTGAGATCGCCGAACTGCTCGCGCATGCGGGTCGCCACCGGGTTGAGCTGCCTCATGTAGTGCCAGAGTGCGAGAACGAAGACGATCGCGAAGACGCCGGGCACCAGCAGCAGCCGCGGGTCGATCGCGGCGATGAAGACCAGGGGCACCAGGCCGGTCAAGCTGGAGTCGACGATCAGGTCGATGCCCGGGGAGATCATGATGGAGAGCTGCCGGATGTCGTTGGCCGCCCGCGCCATCAGGTCGCCGACCCGCTGCCTGTTGTGGAAGGTCTGGCTCTTGCCGAGCAGGCTGACGTAGAGCTCGTCCCTGGTGTCCCGCTCCAGCCGCTTGGCCAGAACCTCGCTGGCCAGGCGTGCGATGAGGTCGAAGGCGCCGCGGGCCAGCACGATCGCCAGCAGTCCCAGCGAGATCAGGCCCAGTTCCCGCGCCCCGCCGCCGTTCTCGCCCAGCACGGTGTCGAAGGCCGCGCCGGTGAGCCCGGGGACCGTGGCGTTGAGCACGACCATGATCAGCGATGCGCCGAGGAATCCGGTCAGCTGGAGCGGATGGCGGCGAACATGGGACCAGAACCAGCGCACCGGACCTCGCCTGTCATGCGGGCGACCGGAGACGGAGAACTCCGAACTGCTGATGGTCACAGGTTCGCTCCCAGGCAGGTCGAGGATGAAAGTCGAACCTGTTTTCTATCACCGGCCACCGACGACTTCACACGAATTATTTCCGCCTCGGCGCGTCACGCGATCCCCGGCCCACCGCTCTCTGGCCGCCGGCTCGTCTCACCTGGATGCCCCGCTGCCGGAGCGAGGGCGCGGGAGAGGGGACCGGGATATCTGCTCAGATGTCGGTCGCAGGCCCTTGGTCTGCCGGTTTTTCTTCTCGCCAAATGTCGGCGATGAGTATGCGATCTGTCGGTTTTAAGCGCCGTCAAATGTCGGTCGGGCTTTATGCTGGGCTCGACCGCCGCAGAGGGGAGCCGCAGTGTCCGAGCTGGTCTCACGTCGGGTAACCGGTCATGCCGAGGAGTTCCTCGACGCCTTCAGGGTGGTGATCGTCAACGGACCGAGGCAGTCGGGCAAGACCACTCTGCTTCGGCAGCTCAACGAGGGGAGAGAGGGGACTTATCTCACCCTGGACGATGGCTCGTTGAGATCGGCGGCGCAGGCCGATCCCGCTGTCTTCATCGCCGACGGGGCGCGTCCGATGATGATCGACGAGATCCAGCGGGGAGGAGACGACCTGATTCTGGCGATCAAGGCGGAGGTCGATCGGAAGACCGAGCGAGGGCAGTTCGTTCTGGCGGGTTCCACCAGGTTCCTGTCCACGCCGTCGTTGAGCGAGTCGCTTGCCGGGCGCGCGGGCATCCTTGAGGTCTGGCCTTTCGCCCAGGAGGAGCTTGTCGGAACGGGCGAGTCCTTTCTTGTGACGGCCTTCAACGATCCTGAGGCGCTGCGGTCCTCGTCGCTCAGTGACTACAGCCGAAGGGACTACTTCGAACTGGTCTGCCGAGGTTTCTATCCGGAGGCGGTTGCGATGGGGTCGGAGTTCACCCGGGACAGGTGGTACCGGACCTATGTTCAGTCGGTCATCGACACCGACATCAGGGAGATGGCGCGAGTCGATGAGCCGAGCAGTCTCCGGCAACTGCTCAACCTCGCCGCGGCGAGTACGGCGCAGGAGCCGAACATGGTCAAGATCGGCAGTGATCTCCAGCTCCACCGGAGTACGGTCAACCGTTATGTCGGCCTGCTGGAGACCGTCTTCCTGATCCGTCAGGTCCCGGCCTGGTCTCGGAACCTTGTGGCCCGGGCGGTTCGCCGTCCCAAGCTGCACGTCACCGATACCGGCCTCGCCGCTCATCTGATCGGTGTCGACGCGGACGGTCTGGCTTCCAGGGTCTCGCCCGCACGAGGCCCTCTCATCGAGTCGTTCATCGTTAACGAGATCGCGAAGCAGGCGACGTGGGCGCCGTTCCGAGTCGGACTCCATCACTGGAGGGTCAGCCAGGGCGCTGAGGTCGACCTCGTACTCGAACGGAACAACGGACGGATCGTCGGTGTGGAGGCCAAAGCCACCGACTCTGTCAACAAGGACGACTTCAAGGGCCTGGTGGCTCTACGCGAGAGCCTCGGCGAAGATTTCGTGCACGGTTTCGTCTTCTACACCGGAGTGAGATCGTTGTCTTTCGGAGACCGGCTGACCGCGTTGCCCCTCAGTGCCCTCTGGGACAGGTAGTGCTTCGGGGGTGACCAGACGGGCCCCACGTCACAGTGCTCTCGGCTCGGCGGCACCCGCTCCAACTGGCCGGCAGTCAGCATCGCGTCGATCCGGCCGCGTCCTTGCATCCATCTCACGATGTTCTCCGGTTCTGAATCAGGAGGGGCCTGCTCCGCAGGGACATCACGAACGGGTCGCCCTGGTCGGCATGCCACGACGTCGGCGAGATCCGGCTGATGTTCACCTCGCGGCCGAGGAGGCGTTCCGCCGCTCGTGCCGCGTCGTACAGTTCGTCCTCGTCCGGGGAGCCCACCACGAGGACGTCGATGTCACGCGGGGGCGGCCTGGTCTGGTGCGCGTGCCGGGCGGCCCAGGAGCCGTAGATGTACGCTTCATCGACGCCCGGGATCGGCTGGAGGAGGGGCGGCAGGATGGCTGCCGGGCCGAAGGTCACCGCCAGCAGGTCGGTGAGCGGCTTGGCGACGATCGCGATGCCGTGCCGTACCAGCGGAAAATCCGGGTGCCCGTAGGCGAAACCGGCGGGTACGCTGCGCGAAGACCTTTGGAGGGGATCGTCGTGGCGCACGTTGAGGTCGGGCAGCCCACCTGCGAACCATGACCCCTTGAACGGTGAACCTGGCCCCCGTGGGGGAGGGGATGATGTGCCCGGGCTGTCAGGTGCATGTCAGCCACGGGGCGGTGTCGCAGGTGCGGTTGGAAGTGAGGGACCTTGGCTGCTCATGAGGGATAGCGCTCCGTCCCGCTTCGCCGGGAAGGATGTCAATCCGCCGTCCTGAGGCAACCTGATCGGTGGGACAGGCATGGAATAGGCATGCAGTCTGAGATCAGGAGTGTGATGGAGGAATCGCCACCGGAGCTCCATGCGGTGGCCGATCCGGCCGACGTCATCGTCACCGATTTGTTCATGACCCACCGTCTCGGCCTCGTCCGCTTCGCTTTTCTGCTGGTGGGGGACCAGGAAACGGCCGAGGACATCGTGCAGGATGCTTTCGCGGCGGTTCACCGCCGGTGGAGCCGATTGACCGACCACGGTCAGATGCTGCCCTATCTGCGGACGGCCGTGCTCAACGGTTGCCGCATGGTCCACCGGCGCCGGGCGATCGCCCGGCGTTTCGGTGGTGATCGGAAAGTGCCGTTCTGGTCCGCGGAGGCCGAGGCTTTGCTGGGGGAGACCCGTCGCGAGGTGTTTCTGGCCGTACGCGCTCTGCCGCGCCGTCAGCGTGAGGCGGTGGTGCTGCGCTACTACCTCGACCTGTCGGAGGGGGACATCGCCGAGGTCATGGGTGTCAGCCGTGGAACGGTGAAGTCGACCACGTCCCGCGCGCTCAAGACGCTCGCTGTGAAACTGGAGGAGGAGCGATGACTTCGCAGATCGAAGACCGGCTCCGCGACGCCTTTACCGCCGGGGCTGGACTGGTGGGCGCTGAGACCCTGCGCCCCTCCGACCAGGCGGTACGGCCGAAGGCCCTTCGTCGCCTTCGTGGATCTTTTCGCATGGCTCCGCTGCTGGCTGCTCTGGCCGTCGTGGTGGTGAGTGTCGCCGTCGCGGCTGGGTTGCGTGGGTCGGGTCCGGTACGGCCCGCGCTGGAAGGTTTGTCCGGCCCTCGTTTCCTGCTGACCGCCGGAAATGACGGGTTGATGGTCCGCGACGCCCACAACGGTAAGATCACCGACCGGGTTGTGATGCCTCGATCCCCGGAGGGAAGCACCCGGGGCGTGCCCGGCGGATATCTGCTCGCCGGAACCGGAGAGGGCAAAACGTTCTACGTTGCCCAGAGCGTGCGGTCCCGCCAAACGACGGTGAGCACCACATGGTTCTACCGACTACGGATCGACGAGCGGGGGAAGGTCGCCGAATTGGCGCGCGATGTGATCCCCCCTGTGACCGGTACGACCGCGTCCTCCCTCGCTGTCACGGACGACGGCACCCGACTTGCCTACAGCGTTGACGGCAAGGTGTGCGGTAAGGACAAGAGGCTGCGCTTCTGTCCCGGCGCTCGACTCACGGTCGTCGATCTGCCCGCCGGGACGACGCGCACCTGGGCGACGAACGCCGCCGGAAGCCTCTGGAGCCTGTCGTGGGCGGCCGACCGCCGCATGCTGGGCTTCGTGGTCATGTCTCAGGCCCGGGCCCTTGACACGACCGCCGCCGGTGACACGCTCGGAACCAGCCGGACGGTGGCTCAGGGGGTGGATGCCCCGGAGGCCACGGCGATCAGCCCGGACGGTCACAGGATGCTGGTCGGCCGTAAGTACCTGTCCGATGGCCGGGGACCGCACCGCTACACGATCGAGGAGTACTCCGTCATGGACGGTCGGAAGATCCGTACGCTTTTCAGCGCGGAGCACCCCGACAAGAACATCCCCTGGTGGAACCTGATCCGCTACGACGCCACCGGGCGCCACCTGCTCTTCAAGGGAAACTTCTACCCGCTGAGCAGGCTGGACGATGGTCAGGTGACCGTCCTCGTCCGTCCACAGCCCTTGGACCCGGGTTTCCCGGATGCCGCACCGCAGGAGATCTCGGCGGCCTGGTAACGCTGGTCCGCCCCGAGTCATGATCACAAACCGCGTGGACGCCTAGATGCTCCGTGGTAGCGGGACCGCCTGATCTCAGGCGGTCCCGCAACCGCCGTACCGGGAAAACGAGGATGCCCGTGGGCGAAAACGACGGGTACCCTGCGCGAGGGCCTAGGGAAGGGAATTGTCGTGGGGCACGTTGAGGTCGGTCATCTGACGTACGTTCTGCCGGACGGGCGGCCGTTGCTGGACGACGTGTCCTTCCGGGTCGGCGAGGGGGTCAAGGCGGCGCTCGTCGGGCCCAACGGGGCGGGCAAGACGACGCTGATGCGGCTGATCGCGGGTGACCTGCAGCCGGTCGACGGGAGCGTCGCCAGCTCCGGCGGCCTGGGGATCATGCGGCAGTTCATCGGCAGCATCCGGGACGGCCGGTCCGTGCACGACCTGCTGGTCAGCGTCGCCCCTCAGCGGGTGCGGGAGGCGGCGGCGAAACTCGAGGCCGCCGAGCTCGTGATGATGGAGCGCGAGGACGAGAAGGCCCAGATGCGCTACGCGCAGGCCATCACCGACTACAGCGACGCCGGCGGCTACGACATCGAGGTGCTCTGGGACACCTGCACGATGGCCGCGCTCGGCATGCCGTACGACGACTGCAAGTACCGCGAGGTCAACACGCTGTCGGGTGGTGAGCAGAAGCGGCTGGTGCTGGAGGCGCTGCTGCGCGGCCCCGACCAGACGCTGCTGCTCGACGAGCCGGACAACTACCTCGACGTGCCGGGCAAGCTCTGGCTGGAGCAGGCGCTCCGCGAGACCCCCAAGACGGTGGTGCTGGTCAGCCACGACCGGCAGCTCCTGGCCAACGCGGCGGACCGGATCATCACTGTCGAGTCCGGCAACATCTGGGTCCACGGCGGGGGGTTCGGCGGCTACGCCCAGGCGCGCAGGGAGCGCAACGAGCGCCTCGACGAGCTGAAGAAGCGCTGGGACGAGGAGCACGCCAAGATCAAGCGGCTGGTCCTGATGCTCAAGCAGAAGGCCAAGTACATGGACACCATGGCCGCCGCCTACCACTCGGCCCAGACCCGGTTGCGCAGGTTCGAGGAGGCCGGGCCACCGGAGGCGGCGCCCAAGGAGCAGTTCATCAGCATGCGGCTGAAGGGCGGCCGGACCGCCAAGCGGGCGGTGATCTGCGAGCGGCTTGAGCTCACCGGCCTGATGAAGCCGTTCGATCTGGAGATCTGGTACGGCGAGCGGGTCGCGGTGCTGGGCTCCAATGGCTCGGGCAAGTCGCACTTCCTGCGCCTGATCGCCGGGGAGGAGGTCAGGCACACTGGGGTGGCCCGGCTCGGCGCCCGGGTCGTTCCCGGGCATTTCGCTCAGACGCACGCCCGTCCAGAGCTCATCGGCCGGACGCCCTGCGAGATCGTCATGACCGAGCACGCCCGGCTCAAGAACGAGGCGATGAAGGCGCTGTCCCGATACGAACTGGCCGGAACCATCGCCGAGCAGCGCTTCGAGACCCTCTCCGGTGGCCAGCAGGCCCGGCTGCAGATCCTGCTGCTCGAACTGTCCGGCACCACCCTGCTGTTGCTGGACGAGCCGACGGACAACCTCGACCTGGCCAGTGCCGAGGCTCTCCAGGAAGGGCTGGACGCCTTCGACGGGACCGTGGTCGCCGTCACCCACGACCGTTGGTTCGCTGATGACTTCGACCGCTATCTGGTCTTCGGTGCCGATGGAAAGGTCTACGAATCATCCGAACCGGTATGGGATGAGACCAGGGTGGTCCGCCAGAGGTAAAGACTCGGGTCGTTCCCGGCGCGTCGGAGTGGGAGGGGTACCGCCACCGGTTATCACGGCTAGGTGACGCACAGCACCCGAATCGTCGGCGCCCTCGCCCTCCTCCTCCTCATCGGAAGTGCCGGATGCACCGATGAGGAGGAGAAGCAGAAGCGGGCCGCCGCGCTCCAGCCGATCGCGGTCAGAGAACAGGCATCGTCCATCGTCAAGGGTGACGATGGGTATGTGGTGAACTGGGCAGGAGTGCTGGCCAACACCAACCCGTGGCACTTCGGCGAGCACATCGTGGCCACCGTGGTGGCCAAGAACGCCGAGGGCAAGGAGGTGGTCCGGCTGGAACAACCGCTGGACGCGGTGCCTCCCGCCGGAACCCTGCCCTTCACCGGCCAGGTGGTGACCCAGGACAAGCCCGCCAACGTGAGCATCGCGTACCGCCCGGCACGCTGGCACCTGGCCGGCCGGATCGTCTCGGCCTTCCAGCCCTTCCCGGTCCGCGGCGTGCTGACCGACCGCACCGCCGACGGCAACTATCTCGTCACCGGCTACGTCGGCACCCCGTACGTGATGCCGACCCGCAGCCTGGCCGTCACCGCGCTTCTGCGCGACAAGCAGGGCAAGCTGCTCGGCGGTGGGAGCACGTTCGTGGACAACCTCCAGGCGGGTGAGAACCGCCGGTTCATCCTGCAGATCAAGAGCGTCCAGAACACCCGCGACATCGCCTCCGCCGAGGTGACCGCGCGGACCTGGGGGTCGAGCAGCCGCCCCTTCGAACAGCTCGCCCTCGGCGGCGCGCTGCCCCTGCACACGGTCAAGCCGAAGATGCCCCCGTTCGCCAAGGACCGGGGCAGGCAGGCCCCGCTCGCGAACGCCGGCCACCCGTGATCGGGAATCCTCTCCATGACATACCGATAAGCGCGATTAATTCAGCTAAATGGCTATTCTTCAACATTTATGACTACGGGTCGCGAGGAGTGGTTTACTGGATTCGTTGACTCCATGGAGACAGTTGGCATCAACATGGAGAAATGGCTGGAACTTATAGTTGCCAACCGTTTACCTTCGGTTGCATGACTGACGGTGTCCTGGTCGAAGCACTGCGTGCGAGGGAGCCTGCGGCCCTTTCCGGCCTCTACGACTCGTATGCGGAAAGCGTCTACCGATACTGCCATTCAATGCTCGGCACCTCGGCGGGTGCGGAACCGGCGTTCCTCGACACCTTCGTCGCGGCCGAGGCCCATATTCACGCGCTCGCCGACTCCCGTCGGCTGGAGGCGTGGCTGTACGCACTCGCTCGGGGGGAGTGCGTACGGCGCGATCCTGCTGGGGAGCCTGACCCGCAGGTCCCCGTTCCGGCGGACGCCGGCGAGGCGGACCTGCGGGTGATGGCGTGGAACGCCACCCGGAGCCTGTCGCCCGAGGACCGGGAGGTCCTCGACCTGAGCTGCCGGCACGGATTCGGGCCCGTCGACCTCGCCGCGGTCCTGGGCGTCACCACCAAGGTCGCGGCCGCGCGGTACGAATCGGCGAGGGAGCAGCTGCGCGACGTCGTCACCGCGGAGGTCCTCGTCCGCAAGGGACCCCACGACTGCGCGAGCCGAGCCCGCATGCTGACCGGTTTCACCGGGGAGCTCACCGCGCGGACGCGCGAGCGGGTGATCCGCCACGTGAACCGGTGCGACACCTGTGCCCCGCACCGGGTCAGGCAGGTCTCCGCGGCCAAGGTCTTCGACCTGCTCCCGGTGGTCGCGCCGCCGCCGACGCTGCGCGCGCGGGTGATGGACTGCTTCTCCGACCCCGCGCGGATCCCCTACCGGCACGACGTCGCCCACCGGGTCGGCCCCCTCGACGGTGCCGGGTTTCCCGCCGGTACGGCGCGCGGAGGTCGTCGCCGGTCCTACGTGATGGCCGGTACGGCGGCCGCGGTCGCCGCGTCGGTGGCGCTCGCTCTGCTCCTCACCCAGACCACTCTCCTGTCCGAAGACGCGAGCCCCGGTGTCGCCTCGGAGGCGTTCTCGGCGTCGGCGGAGCCTCCGGCCGCCCAGCGGCCGGATGAGCACCAGCGGCCGGAGGAGCACCGACGGGCGGACGCGCCGCAGGCGCCGGCGCCCGTCCGCGCGGAAACGGCCGTCGGGCGGACCGGCTCGCCCGGAGTGACGGAGCCGGTCGGCGTCACCGGGCCCGGCCCCGAGATCGACCGTCGGGTGCCGGTGCCGGGCTCGACCGGCCACCCGGCGGAGACCCCGCCCCCACCACCGGGCAACGGACCTTCGACCGGCGGACCCCCGACCGGCGGACCCCCGACCGGCGGACCCCCGACCGGCGGACCTTCGACCGGCGGGCCGTCGGGTGGCGGGCCGGTGCTGCCGGGGGCTCCCGGGGTCGATGCGCCGGACAGCCGCCTCCCGCACCGTGACCATCACGGACACCGGTCCTTCCGCCCCTGCCGCGACACACGATCGACGGACCCGGGCGGCCCGCAGGCGAACCCGGCGCCTTGGCGGGGCAGCCCGAGGCCCCCGCGAGGAGAGCACAGGCCACCCCGGGTGACCCCCCGGCCCCATCAGGAGACCCCGAGACCCCCGCAGGCGGACCCCCGGCCGCCGCGGGCGAATCCTCGGCCGCCGTATGCCGATCCCATGCCGCCGCTCGCCGGTCCGCAGGCTCCGTCCGCCGGCCCCGGGCCGTCGCGGGGAGACCTGAGACCTCCGGGTTCCGGGCCGCGGGGAGACCTCGGCCAGCCGCGGGCCGCTCAGCGGCGGTCCCCGGACGCCTCCCGGCCGGCATTCACCGGATCGAATCCCGCTCCACCCCCGCCGCCCGGCTCTCCCGCGTTCTCCGGCCCTTCCACCTCACCGGAAGGGCCGGTCACGCCCCTCGCCGAGCGGCCTCCGGGCGGCAGGACACCTGCCGTCTGAGGGTCGAGACGCTTTCGGCATCCCTTCGGCGGTACGGGCCGAGCCCCTCACGAGCGACGGTATTGTGGCGGGCGGTGACTACGTGGCGTGAGTGCCATGTGTGCGTAGAGTGACGAATGGGAATGTTGAGGTAGGCCGCCTGGCACGCGGCGACGCGCCGCGTTCTGCGGTGAGACCGCGGCAAGCGGTGTTTCAGGGGGACTCCGGGGGGAGACGCATGCATTCAGTCAGACGGCGCCGCCATGCCGCCGCGGTGGCGGGCCTGGCCTGCTGCCTGATCGCCGGGCAGGGGCTCCCCGCCGGCGCCGTACCCGGCCGGTCGGGACCGGCCGACGACGCCGCGCCCGGCGGCGTGACGGGCCCGTCGGCCGACGAGGTCGCCGAGGCACGGGCCATGGCCCGCGAGCGTGGTGAGAGGCTCGGCGAGACCACGGTCCTGGTCGCCGAGGCACGGGCCAGGCTGGAGGAGCTCGTCGCCGACGCGGAGAGACTCGTCGAGTCGTACAACGGAGAGCTCGTCAAGACGGCTCGCGCCAAGGAGCTCTCCGCCCAGGCGGCCGAGCGGGCGAAGACCGCCGGCTCCCAGGTCGCCAAGGCCCGCGAGGCGGTGGCCGCGATCACCGCCCAGAGCTACGGCGGGCTGGACATCGCCCAGCCCATGATGGCCATGATGACCGGCAACGGCGGACCCACGGACGACGGCTACCTGCGCAGGGCCAGCATTCTGGCCCACATGGGTGGAGGGCAGGCCGAGACGCTCAAGCAGCTGCGGGAGTCCCAGGAGGTCTTCGCCATCCTCCAGGACCAGGCGGAGGACGCGTACGCCGAGCAACGGGAGGCGCAGGCGGAGGCCGAGGAGGCGAAGCAGGCCGCGGAGGAGGCCGTCGCCAGACAGGTCGACGAGACCCGGCGGATCGAGGAGGAGCAGGCGCGGCTGGAAAAGCTGGCCGACGAGGCACGGAGTACGGCCGAGAAGCTCGCCAGGGAACGTGAGGTGGCCCTGGAGCAGGCCAGGATCGCCAGGGAGAACGCCGAGCGTGCCCGATACCAGGCGGCCGCGATGCGCCGCGAGGAGGCTCGGATGGGAGTGGCCTCGGGGGAGCCCGTGTCGCGCTGGGCGCTCAACGTGACCGCCGAGTCGGCCAGGGGCGACATCGCCGCCGACTGGGCGCTCACCCAGCTCGACAAGCCGTACGTGTGGGCGGCCGACGGGCCGGCCGCCTACGACTGCTCGGGGCTGACCATGCGGGCCTGGGAGCGGGTCGGGATCGACATGGACCACTGGACCGGCACCCAGTGGACCTCGGGCCCGCACGTGCGGCTCAGCGAGCTCCGCCGGGGCGACCTGCTCTTCTACGGGCAGGTCACGGGGAATCCCGGAGACATCCACCATGTGGGGATCTACGTCGGCCGGGGGCTGATGGTGCACGCCCCGCAGACGGGGGACGTGGTCCGGGTCGCGCCGATGTGGCGCAGCGACCTCATCGGCGCGACCCGCCCCGCGTGAGACCTGTCCGGTGTGACGGCTCAGCAGTGGTTCAGCGGCACTGAGCCGTCACCCGTGGTGGCTCAGTGCTTGCCGGAGGCCTCGTCCTGGGCGCGCTTGATGGAACGGACGATCTCCTCCTCGGCCTCCACCCTGCCGACCCAGTTGGCGCCCTCGACCGACTTGCCGGGCTCCAGGTCCTTGTAGACCTCGAAGAAGTGCTGGATCTCCAGGCGGTCGAACTCCGGCACGTGGTGGATGTCGCGGATGTGCTCCATCCGGGGGTCGGTGGCGGGGACGCAGAGGACCTTGTCGTCGCCGCCCTTCTCGTCGGTCATGCGGAACATGCCGACCGCGCGGCACTTGATCAGGCAGCCGGGGAAGGTCGGCTCCTGGAGCAGCACCAGGGCGTCGAGGGGATCACCGTCCTCGCCCAGCGTGTCTTCGATGAAGCCGTAGTCGGCGGGGTACTGCGTGGAGGTGAAGAGCATGCGGTCGAGCCTGATGCGGCCTGACTCGTGGTCCACCTCGTACTTGTTCCGTTGCCCCTTGGGAATCTCAACGAGAACGTCGAACTCCACCGCGTTTCCTCCACTCAGACCCCCGGGCACCCCCGGTTGGGCGTTAATGTCTCGTAGGCGTTTTATGCCTTTTGGCTACTGATGATGAGAGGTCGGCGACGTAATGGTAATGCGGCGTGAGCGGTGGGTGGCTTTGGTCACTCTCGTCCTGCTGCAGATTTTCGTCGTCGCGGCCGGGGCACACCTGATCACCAGCGGTGTGCTGGTCAAAGGTGAGTCCGAGCGGGTCGCGTCGGCGGCGCCGCCCCCCGTCCCGGTCATCACCTCGGGTCCGGTGCTGGCCGCGGGGGGGAACGGACCTCTCCCCGCCAAGGGTACTTTGGCAGGGCGGTTGACCGAGGCGTTGGGGGACCCCGCTCTGGGCGGAAGCGTCGGGGCCGTGGTCATCGACGCGGAGACGGGCGCCATGCTGTTCGGCAGCCACGAGAGCAAGGGCATCACTCCCGCCTCCACCACCAAGGTCGTCACCGTTGTCGCCTCGCTGGCCTCGCTGGGGCCCGACACCAGGCTGAGCACCCGGGTGGTGCGGGGCTCCTCGCCGGGCTCGATCATCCTCGTCGGCGGCGGCGACCCCACCCTGGCGAGCCCGAGAACGGCGGCCGGCCAGGTCTATCCCAGGCCCGCCTCGCTCGCCACCCTCGCCTCGCGCACCGCCAGGGCGCTGAGGGCGGCGGGGACGTCCAAGGTGACGGTGGCCTACGACGACTCCCTCTACGTGGGGCCGCGCACCGCCGCGTCGTGGAAGCCCGGCTACGTGCCCGAGGGCAGCGTGGCCCCCGTCACCGCGCTCATGGTCGACGAGGGCAGGATCTCCAGCGGCGACCAGAGAACCTCCGACCCCTCCCGCACGGCGCACAGCGCGTTCGTGTCGCTGCTGTCGAAGTACGGCATCACGGTTTCCAAGTCCGCCAGGCGGTCCACGGCGCCGGCCGGTGCCAAGGAGATCGCCAGGGTCGAATCCGCGCCGGTCTACGCCCTGGCCGAGCGGGCACTCACGCTCAGCGACAACGACCTCTCCGAGGCGCTGGCCAGGCACGTGGCGATCAAGGAGGGCGAGCCCGCCTCCTTCGACGGCGGCGCCCGGGCGGTCGGCAAGGTGCTGGCCAGGCTCGGCGCAGACAAGGGCGTGCGGGTCTTCGACGGCAGCGGGTTGTCCCCCAGGAACCGCATCACCCCCGAGGCCCTGGCCCGCCTGGTCGCGGTGGCGGCCTCCCCGGCCAACCCCGGCCTGAACCCGATCGCCAGCGGCATGCCGGTCGCCGGCTTCAGCGGCACCCTCGGGCACAGGTTCGACAAGACGCGCTCCGCCTACGGGCTCGTCCGCGCCAAGACGGGCACCCTGGACGGGGTCAACACGCTGGCGGGTATGACCACCACGCGTGCCGGACGCCTGGTGACCTTCGCCTTCATGGCGGACGACGTCCCACCCGGCTGGGGCAAGGCGGAGGCGGCCCTCGACAGGCTCGCGGCGGCGGTGGCCGCCAGTTGATCAAGGGTTCCGGGTGCGCGGCCCGGGAAGGGAGCACGTACGGTGGACGGTATGCAGGTGATCGACTGGGATCTTGCCGTAGCGACCGGAACGCGCCTGGTGCGCCCCGGGCCGCAAGTGAGCCGAGAGGAGGCCCGGCAGGCCGTCGCTGATTTGCGGCGGCTCTCGCGCGAGGCCGAAGGGCACGTCCGCGAGTTCACCCGAATCGACACCGAGACCGCGCCGCAGCCCGCGACCGTCGTCGACAGGCCCGGCTGGATCAAGGCCAACGTCGACGGGTTCCGGGTGGTGCTGGAGCCGCTCACCGAGCGGATGGCCGCCCGCGGTGGCCAGACGCCGGCGATCGTGGGCGCGGTGGGCTCACGCGTCACCGGGGTCGAGGTGGGCGCGGTGCTGGCCTTTCTCGCCTCCCGTGTCCTCGGGCAGTACGAGCTGTTCCTGCCGCCGGACCCGACCGGCCAGGCGGCCACGGGGCGCCTCACCCTGGTGGCACCCAACATCGTCCACGCCGAGCACGAGCTCAACGTCAACCCGAGTGACTTCCGCCTCTGGGTCTGCCTGCACGAGGAGACCCACCGGGTGCAGTTCACCGGGGTCCACTGGCTGCGCGAGTACGTCAGGACGCAGACGACGGACTTCCTGCTGGCCTCCGACATCGACCTGCCCGCCCTGCTGGAGCGGCTCCGCTCGGCCGCCGGCACGTTCACGGACGTCATCAGGGGCGGCGAGGGCAATCTGATCGACGCGATCCAGACGCCCGAGCAGAAAGTGATCCTCGACCGGCTCACCGCGGTGATGACCCTGGTCGAGGGGCACGGCGACTACGTCATGGACGCGGTCGGCCCCTCGGTGGTCCCCTCGGTCGCCGACATCCGGGCCAAGTTCCACCACCGCCGCGAGGGTGGTTCCCGCTTCGACCGCACGATCCGCAAGCTGCTCGGCCTCGACCTCAAGATGAAGCAGTACGCCGAGGGATCGGCCTTCGTCCGCACCGTCGTGGGCCAGGTGGGCATCGACGGCTTCAACAAGGTCTGGACCTCGCCCGAGACCCTTCCCACCCAGGGAGAGATCTCCAAGCCCGAGCGGTGGATCGCCAGGGTGATCGACGCCCCGGCCATCTCCGAGGCCAGCGGCACTCCCGGCTGAGGCGTTCGTCCCCCCTGGAGGACCCTGGAGGACCCGGGAGGACCCGGAGAGCCCAGGGGGACACGTGGGAGTCGGCGCCGCCTCGCGCGCGGTGCCGCATCCCCGTCCGAGGCCGGAGAATGGCGAGCATGGGTCCGCATCCCGCCGTCGCCGACGTCCGCCGTGCCGTACGGCACGCGCTGGGCGACCTGGAACCGGGCGAACTGGTGCTGGCCGCGTGCAGCGGTGGCGCCGACTCCCTGGCCCTGGCCGCCGCGCTGGGTTTCACCGCGCCCAGGGCCGGGCTTCGCGCCGGTCTGCTGACCGTCGACCACGGCCTGCAGGCGGGCTCCGGGGAGCGCGCGGCCGACGTGGTACGGCTCGCGCCCGGTCTGGGGCTCGACCTCGCCGAGGCGCTCGCGGTCTCCGTCGGCACCTCGGGAGGCCCTGAGGCGGCGGCCAGAGCGGCCAGGTACGCGGCTCTGTCACAGGCCGCCGAGCGGCTCGGGGCGGCGGCCGTGCTGCTCGGGCACACCAGGGACGACCAGGCGGAGACCGTGCTGCTCAGGCTGGCCAGGGGGAGCGGTACCCGGTCGCTGGCCGGGATGCCCGCGCGGACCGGTGTCTACCGGCGGCCGCTGCTGGGGCTCGGCCGCGCGACGACGGTGGCGGCCTGCGCGGCGCTCGGCCTGTCCCCGTGGGACGACCCGCACAACCTCGACGCCCGCTACGCCCGGGTCCGGGTCCGCGAGCGGCTGCTCCCCGCGCTGGAGGACGAGCTCGGCCCCGGCGTCGCCGAGGCGCTCGCCAGGACCGCCGACCTCTGCCGTGACGACGCCGACGCGCTCGACGCCTGGGCCGCCGAGGTCTACGCCCGCATCGCGGTACGAGATTGCGCTCTTAGCGATACTGGAGTGGTGACGATGGCCGTACGGGACCTGGAATGCCTTCCCGCGGCCGTGCGCCGCAGGGTGCTGCGGAGAGCGGCGATCGACGCGGGGGCACCGCCCGGCACCCTCGCGGCCTCGCACGTCCTGCAGGTGGACCGTCTGGTCACACAGTGGCGGGGACAGCGGCGGATAGAGGTGCCCGGGGGGGTGGGGGCGATCCGCCGGTATGACACCCTGATACTCGCCAGACAGTCAATCAGCCCCGTTTCGTAAGGAAAATCCCAGGTGGACGCAGCCGACATGGGCAAGGACCTCTCGAAGGTCCTCATCCCCGAGGAAGAGCTCCAGGCCAAGATCAAGGAGCTCGCGAGCCGGATAGACGAGGACTACGCGGGCAGGGATCTGCTGATCGTGGGCGTGCTCAAGGGCGCGGTCATGGTGATGGCGGACCTGGCGAGGGCCCTGCACGTGCCGGTGCAGATGGACTGGATGGCGGTGTCGTCCTACGGAGCGGGCACCAGGTCGTCGGGCGTCGTGCGGGTGCTCAAGGATCTCGACACCGACATCGCCGGCCGTCACGTGCTGGTCGTCGAGGACATCATCGACTCGGGCCTGACCTTGTCGTGGCTGGTGCACAACCTGAAGTCGCGCAACCCCGCCTCGGTGGAGATCTGCGCAGCGCTGCGCAAGCCGGACGCGGTCAAGGTGCCGATCGACGTCAAGTACGTCGGTTTTGACATTCCCAACGAGTTCGTCATCGGTTATGGCCTCGACTACGCCGAGCGCTACCGCAACCTCCCCTTCATTGGAACTCTCGCGCCGCACGTGTATGGAGCGGAGTGAAGAGTACGCCCTGCGCGAAGTGTGTCATTCACAAACGCGACATTGCCCATAGCGGCGGGGAACACGGACCTACCTGACGTACGTTGGTAGGGAAAGCCGGTGCTGTCCGCGCGGTGACCCCGCACGCCACGCCGGTGTACCTTCGGACGACCGAAGAGGTGGCCTCCGCCGCTTTCGGACAGTCAGTTGGAGCGGTTAGGGATACCGCGAACCCCGGGTCCGCCCGGGGTTGCCAGGCTCTGGTCAGGAAGGGACGGGCCCGCCGGGGTTCCGCATCGGATGGATCTCAAGCGATTTACACGTGGGCCACTGCTGTGGATCCTGGGCATCGTCGTTCTGCTGCTTCTCGTCACCACCATGTGGGGCGGCGACGGCAACTTCGAGAAGAAAGACACCTCTCAGATCATCAGCTGGATCGATGAGGGCAAGGTCTCCAACGCGAAGATCATCGACAAGGAACAGCGCATCGAGGTCACGCTGACCGACGGCAAGCGCTACTACTCCTCGTGGGTGACCGGCCAGGGCGTTCAGCTCGCCGACCAGCTCCAGACCGCGGTCGGGGCGAAGAAGCTGGACAAGGGCTACAACGTCGACGTGCCCAAGGAGAACTTCCTCCTCAGCCTCCTGGTGAGCTTCCTGCCGATCGTCTTCATCGTGCTGATCTTCCTGTTCATCATGAACCAGATGCAGGGCGGCGGCTCCCGGGTGATGAACTTCGGCAAGTCGAAGGCCAAACTCATCACCAAGGACACTCCGAAGACCACCTTCGCCGACGTCGCGGGTGCCGACGAGGCCATCGAGGAACTCCAGGAGATCAAGGAGTTCCTGCAGGCCCCGGCCAAGTTCCAGGCGATCGGTGCCAAGATCCCCAAGGGTGTGCTGCTCTACGGCCCGCCGGGAACCGGTAAGACCCTGCTCGCCAGGGCCGTCGCCGGTGAGGCCGGGGTGCCGTTCTACTCCATCTCCGGTTCCGACTTCGTGGAGATGTTCGTCGGTGTCGGCGCCTCGCGAGTCCGCGACCTGTTCGAGCAGGCCAAGGCGAACGCTCCGGCGATCATCTTCATCGACGAGATCGACGCGGTGGGCCGCCACCGCGGCGCCGGTCTCGGTGGTGGTCACGACGAGCGTGAGCAGACGCTGAACCAGCTCCTCGTCGAGATGGACGGCTTCGACGTCAAGGGCGGCGTGATCCTGATCGCCGCGACCAACCGGCCCGACATCCTCGACCCGGCGCTGCTGCGCCCCGGCCGTTTCGACCGCCAGGTCACCGTCGACCGCCCCGACCTGGAGGGCCGCAAGGGCATCCTCAAGGTGCACGGTCGCGGCAAGCCGTTCGCCGAGGGCGTCGACCTCGACATCATCGCCCGCAGGACGCCCGGTTTCACCGGTGCCGACCTGGCCAACGTGATCAACGAGGCCGCGCTGCTCACCGCGCGGGCCGACCAGAAGCTGATCACGATGGAGCTCCTTGAGGAGTCCATCGACCGCGTGATGGCCGGCCCCGAGCGCAAGTCCCGCGTCATGTCGGACCAGGAAAAGAAGATCATCGCGTACCACGAGGGCGGCCACGCCCTGGTCGCGCACGCGCTGCCCAACTCCGACCCGGTCCACAAGATCACGATCCTGTCCCGCGGACGCGCCCTCGGCTACACGATGACGCTGCCGATGGAGGACAAGTTCCTCGCGACCCGCTCGGAGATGATGGACCAGCTCGCGATGCTGCTCGGTGGCCGCACGGCTGAGGAGCTCGTCTTCCACGAGCCCACCACCGGTGCCTCCAACGACATCGAGAAGGCCACCTCCATCGCCCGCCGCATGGTCACCGAGTACGGCATGAGCGAGCAGCTCGGCGCCCGCAAGTTCGGCAGCGGCAACGCCGAGGTCTTCCTCGGACGTGAGATGGGTCACGAGCGCGACTACTCCGAGAAGATCGCCTCCACGATCGACGAGGAGGTCCGCCGCCTCATCGAGTCGGGCCACGACCAGGCCTGGGAGATCCTCGTCGAATACCGCGACGTGCTCGACAACCTGGTGCTGGAGCTGATGGAGAAGGAGACCCTCTCCCGCGAGCAGGTCCTGCAGATCTTCGCCCCGGTCGTCGTCAAGGAGAAGAGGCCCTCCTACTCGGGTTACGGCAAGCGGCTGCCCTCCAACCGCCCGCCGATCCTGTCCCGCAAGGAGCAGTCGGGCAACGGCTCGCTTCCCCCCGGTGAGCAGGTGACCGAGGGTAACGGTGTCCTTCCCAACGGATCGGGCCAGCCCGACTCCGTGCAGAGGGACGGGAACTGAGCGTGAGCGTCAAGCCACTTCCGGTCGACACGGTCCGGCTGGAGAGTGCGGTCCGCGAGATCCTCATCGCCATCGGTGAGGATCCCGACCGGGACGGTCTCCGGGACACCCCGGCCCGGGTCGCCCGTGCCTACGCGGAGCAGTTCGCCGGGCTGGGGCAGACCCCCGAGGACGTCCTGACCACGGTCTTCGACGTCGACCACGACGAGATGGTGCTGGTTCGCGACATCGAGGTCTACTCGACCTGCGAGCACCACCTCGTGCCGTTCCACGGTGTGGCCCACGTCGGCTACATCCCCAACGAGAAGGGGCAGGTCACCGGCCTGTCCAAGCTCGCCCGCCTGGTCGACGTCTATGCCAGGCGTCCCCAGGTGCAGGAGCGGATGACCTCCCAGATCGCCGACGCGCTCATGGATGTGCTGGAGCCGCGCGGGGTCATCGTCGTGATCGAGTGTGAGCACCTCTGCATGACCATGCGGGGCGTCCGCAAGCCCGGCGCCAAGACGATCACCTCGGCGGTGCGCGGAAGCTTCCGCGACAGCGACAGGACCCGCGCCGAGGCGATGGCCCTGATCATCCGCTGATCTCGCAGAGCATCCACGGAACCCCGTCCGGACCGCCCTTCGGCGGCGCGGACGGGGTTCCGTGTTGCCGCCCAGAGAAATCCCCCAAGCCAACCTTGATCCGGCTAATATCGCCATACCCGGCAGGACCGGGTGCTCTGTGATCTTCGGATCGCGGCGGACACGCCCCAGGGTCCCCCCGGAGGAGGACGCATGCAGGCCGGACACTCCGACCGAAGGCCGTCCGCTCCGTGACGGGTGTACGAATTCGTGGTGGCACAAGCCGGACCCGCGAGACGGACGGATGGTACGCAACGCCTAGGCTTGTCCGCATGACTACGTGGAGTGTGCCCGGGCTGCCGGACATGGGCCGGTGTCTCGTGATGGGCGTGGTCAACGTGACTCCCGACTCCTTCTCCGACGGCGGCCGATGGTTCGACCCCGCGGAGGCCGTGCGTCACGGCCTGGAGTTGGTCGAGCAGGGGGCCGACATCGTCGATGTGGGGGGCGAGTCCACCAGGCCGGGCGCCGCGAGGGTGCCGCTGGAGGAGGAGATGGCCAGGGTCGAGCCGGTCATCAGGGAGCTGAGCCGCGCGGGGGTCGCCGTCAGCGTCGACACCATGCGGGCCGAGGTGGCCCAGGTGGCGGTGGAGGCCGGGGCGAAGCTGGTCAACGACGTCAGCGGCGGGCTGGCCGACCCGGCGATGCCCAGGGTCGTGGCCGCCTCCGGCGTGCCGTACGTGGTGATGCACTGGCGGGGACACAGCCACGCCATGCAGGACAGGGCCGTGTACGGCGACGTGGTGACCGAGGTCTGCCAGGAGCTCACCAAACGGGTCGAGTCCGTGCTGGCCGAGGGGGTGGCGGAGGAACAGATCGTGCTCGACCCGGGGTTGGGTTTCTCCAAGAACCCCGACCACAACTGGGCTCTGATCGCGGGCCTCGACCGGCTCGCCGAGCTGGGCTATCCGCTGCTCGTCGGGGCCTCGCGGAAACGGTTCCTGGGTCGCCTGCTGGCCGCCCCGGACGGCACGCCACGTCCTTTCAGCCGCAGTGACGACGCCACGCTCGCCGTGACCGCCCTCGTCGCCCAGGCGGGGGCCTGGTGCGTGCGCGTGCACGATGTCCGCCCGAACGCGGACGCCGTCCGTGTGGCTGCCGCAGTTCAGAGAGCGAGACCATGAGCGTCGACACCACCGCCGTCGAGACGGTCAACCAGGCCTTCTACACCGCCATCGAGGACGCCGACCTCGACAAGATGACCGAGATCTGGGCCGAGGACATCGATGGCGAGCAGGTGAGCTGCGTGCACCCCGGGTGGCCGATCGTGAACGGCCGGCAGGAGGTGCTGCGCTCATGGGCGCTCATCATGGCCAACACGCCCTACATCCAGTTCGTGCTGACCGACGTCCGGGTCATGGTCCTGGGCGACGTCGCCATCCTCACCTGTGAGGAGAACATCCTCACCGCGGGAGACGAGGGTGATTCCAGCTTCGCCGCGGGCAAGGTGGTGGCGAGCAACACCTTCGTGCGTACGTCCGCGGGGTGGCGGCTCTGGCTGCACCACGGCTCGCCCGTGCTGCAGGGTGACGACGACGAAGAGGAAGAGGAGGTGGCGTGAGCGAGCGCACCGGCGAATGGCCCGGCGGGAACGGTTCCCGGGCGGCCGGGGTACGGGCCGGTGACGGATCCCACGACCAGGAGCCCCTGCGGATCAACGACGGCGTCGCCGACCTGATCGGCGATTCACTCCAGGACCCACCGGGGGATCCGGCAGGTGCGGCGTACGGCCTGCCGCCGGGCCGGGTGGCGGACCGGATCAGCCTGAAGGGGCTGCGGGTGCGCGGGCGGCACGGCGTGCTGGCGGCGGAGCGGGAGCTCGGCCAGGAGTTCGTCGTCGACGTCACGCTCTTCCTCGACACGGCGCCCGCGGCGGCCGGCGACGACCTCGGCAGGACGGTTCACTACGGCGAGCTCGCCGAGGATCTGGCGAGGGTCGTGGCGGGCGAGCCGGTCGACCTGATCGAGACCCTGGCTCAGCGCCTGGCCGATGTCTGCCTGGCCCGCGAGCTCGTCCGGTCGGCGGAGGTGAGCGTGCACAAGCCCGCCGCGCCGATTCCGCTGCCGTTCGACGACGTGATCGTGACGATCACCCGGAGCCGGGCATGAGGGTGGTCCTGGCGCTCGGCAGCAACCTGGGCGACCGTTTCGGCACCCTGCGGGGTGGGCTGGACGCCCTCCTCGCCGAGCCGGGGCTCACGCTCGTCGCGGTGTCGCCGGTCTACGAGACCGACCCGGTCGGCGGCCCGGAGCAGGGCGCCTACCTCAACGCGGTGGTGATCGCCGAGAGCGCGCTGGAACCCCTGGCCCTCCTCGATCGTGCTCAAGGTGTGGAGAACGTCTTCGGCCGGGTCCGGGTGGAGCGCTGGGGAGCGCGCACCCTGGACGTCGATCTGATCACCGTGGGAGACGTCGTCATGGACGACCCAGACCTGACCCTGCCGCATCCCAGGGCGCACGAGCGGGCGTTCGTGCTGGTCCCGTGGGTGCGGGCCGATCCGGACGCGGTCCTGTCCGGGCGCCGGGTGGCCGATCTGCTGGCCGGTCTCGACCAGGACTACGTGCGGCCCCGCCCCGAGCTGGCCCTCCAGGGGCCCGGGTGAGGCCCAGCCGTCCCGGCGTCCTCGTCGGGCTCTTCATCGTGGTCACCATCCTCACCTGGGCGCTGCTCAAGCCGTTCTACGTGTCCCTGCCGACCGTGCCGTGGACGGCGATCCCGACGGTGCTCGTGCTGGCGATCGGCGAGGCCTACAGCGGGTGGATGACGAAGGCCAGGATCGAGCGCAGGCCCGACACCAAGCCCGTCGAGCCCCTGGCGGTGGCCCGGCTGGCGGCCCTGGCCAAGGCCTCCGCGTACGCCGGGGCGGTCTTCGCCGGACTCTTCGCCGGATTCACCCTCTACACCGCCGAACTGCTCGACCAGAGGGTGCCCCGTCAGGACTTCTTCATCACCGGCGGGTCGATGCTGGTGTGCGTGCTGCTGGTCTGCGCGGCCCTGTACCTGGAGTACTGCTGCAAGGTGCCCAAGGACTCCGCGGACGACGACCGCTGAGCGGACGCGTCAGCGCCCCCTGGCCCACTTCCGGCCGAAGAGCATGATGACCGGGAGGGTGCACACCAGTGCTCCGGCGACGGCCAGGGGGCGTTCCAGCCACCAGAGCAGGTCGGGCCGGGCCCGGCTGCCCGGCCCGCTGCCCGCCAGCCACCAGGTCAGCGCCACCCAGATGGCCATGCCGGTCGTGTGGAAGAGGAAGAGCGGGAGCGCGAACCGGTTGACCGTCTCGTTCACGCGCTGCCACCTGGGGCGGTCGAGCAGGCGCTCCATGGCCGGCCTCAGCACCTCCACCAGGCCGATCTGGAAGATCAGCAACGCCACGATGACGAAGGTGGGCGGTGCCATGTTGGACAGCTTGTCGCCGGGCACGCCGACCATCGAGCCCGGGTAGATGTCCGAGTAGACCAGGCCGAAGAGCGCGAACAGCCCGGTCCACAGGATGGCGACGTCGAAGCGGCGGGGAAGCGCCACCACCCTCGCGTAGAAGAACCCGGCCTGGTGGGCCAGCCCCCAGACAATGATCATGTTGAGCCAGCCCACGGCCTCGTACCCGTAGCGCAGTCGCAGCACGTCGACGACGAGCGCGGCCCCGGCCAGCCAGATCAGGATCAGCACGTCGAAGCGCTGGTGCAGCCAGAGCGCGACCGGGAGCAGGGCGATCAGCATGAGGTAGACGCCGATGAACCAGAGCGGGCTGATGACGAGCAGGACCACCCGGTCCATCCACTTGATCCCGAACGCCCATGTCACGACCACGCCCAGCACGATCCAGGTTCCGGCCAGCGCCAGCGTCGGGATCGCGAGGCCGCGGATGCGCCGCCACACGAAGGTGCCGATGCCCATCCCGTGCTCGTGGGCGCGGTTCCAGGACAGTAGGTGGACGTACCCGCCCACGTAGAAGAAGAGCGGCAACACCTGCAGCAGCCAGGTCAGGATCCACAGCCCCGAGGTGAAGCCCAGCGGGCTCGTCGGCGAGGGGCCGTTCGGCCCCCACTGGAGGATCGTGAAAGCCCAGTGCCAGAGCACCACGACGAGCAGGCTGAACGCGCGCAACCAGTCGACGTACCGGTCCCGCGGTGGCCTGCCGGCGGTCGGAGGGCCGCCGGGATCGGCGGGGGACGCGGGTGTCATCGGGGGAGTCGCCTTCTCCTGGTCCCTGCCGGGTTCGATCATGTGCTCCTGACCGTGCCTCACTTGTCGATGTCGCCGACGACGAAGAACATCGAGCCCAGGATGGCGACCATGTCGGAGACCAGGTTGCCGGGGAGCATCTCGCGCAGCACCTGGACGTTGTTGAAGGAGGCGGACCGGAGCTTCATCCGCCACGGTGTCTTCTCCCCGCGCGAGACCAGATAGTAGCCGTTGAGGCCGAGCGGGTTCTCCGTCCAGGCGTAGGTGTGGCCCTCGGGGACCTTCAGCACCTTGGGCAGGCGCTGGTTGATCGGCCCCTGGGGCAGTTCGCGGAGCCGCCGCACGCAGGCGTCCGCCAGGTCCAGGGAGACCTTCACCTGCTCCAGCAGCACCTCGAACCTGGCGTGGCAGTCTCCGGCGGAGCGGGTGACCACCTTCACCGGCAGCTCGCCGTAGGCGAGGTAGGGCTCGTCCCTGCGCAGGTCGAGGTCGACGCCGGAGGCGCGGGCGATCGGGCCGCTCACGCCGTACTGCATGACCGTCTCGCGGTCCAGCACGCCCACCCCGCGGGTACGGGCGAGGAAGATCTCGTTTCCGGCGATCAGGTTCTCGATGTCCGGCAGCCGTCGCCGCACGTCGGCCACGGCCGTCGCGACCCGGCCCAGCCACCCCTCGGGCAGTTCCTCCTTCAGGCCGCCGACCCGGTTGAACATGTAGTGCATCCGCCCGCCGGCGATCTCCTCCATCACGGCCTGGAGGGTCTCGCGCTCCCGGAACGCGTAGAACACCGGGGTGATCGCGCCGAGTTCCAGCGGGTAGGAGCCGAGGAACATCAGGTGGCTGAGCACCCGGTTGAGCTCGGCCATCAGCGTGCGTGTCCAGACCGCCCTGACCGGCACCTCCATGCCGAGCATCCGCTCCACCGCGAGGACGACGCCCAGCTCGTTGGCGAACGCCGACAGCCAGTCGTGCCGGTTGGCCAGCACGATGATCTGCCGGTAGTCACGCACCTCGAACAGCTTCTCCGCGCCTCGGTGCATGTAGCCCACGATCGGCTCGGCCGAGCTGATCCGCTCCCCGTCCAGGGTGAGCCGCAGCCGCAGCACACCGTGCGTGGACGGATGCTGCGGCCCGATGTTGAGGATCATGTCCTCGGTCGCGAGCTCCTTGCCGCGCGCTTCCCGCACGGCGGCGGCACCCGCTCCCATCCCCACGCTCAGCTCACGGCGAGGCTCATTCATATCCCTATGCTGTCACGTCAGCCGCGCGAGGCAAGATCCCGCAGTGCGGTGATCAGCCGGTCGACGTGCTCGGAGGTGGTGCCGATGCCGATGGAGGCGCGCACCGCGGAGGCGGTGGGGTCGTCGCAGCCGCTGTCCTTGGCGTCCAGCAGGTGCCGCACGAAGGGGTGGGCGCAGAACTTGCCGTCCCGGACGCCGATGCCGTAGTCGCCGGACAGGGCCTCGGCGACCTCGCGGGCGGTGCGGCCGTCCACTACGAAGGAGACGATGCCGACGCGCGGATGGTCGGGCCCCCACAGGGACAGCTCCTGCACGCCGGGGACGGAGGCGAGGCCCGCGCGCAGCCGGTCGAGGAGGCGCTCCTCCTCGCGGACCAGCGGGGTCCAGCCGGTGGCGGTCAGGGCGTCGCAGGCCGCGGCCAGCGCAATGGCGCCCAGAACGTTCGGGGTTCCGGCCTCGTGGCGGGCCTCGGGGTCGTCGTGCCACTCGGTCTCGTCGTCGTTCACCGCCTTCACCGCCCCGCCGCCCCGCAGGTACGGCTCGGCGTCGGCCAGCCAGTCGGAACGGCCGATCAGCGCGCCGGTGCCGAACGGGGCGTAGAGCTTGTGGCCGGAGAAGACCACGTAGTCCAGGTCGAGCGCGGTCAGGTTGAGGCGGCGGTGCGGGACGAGCTGCGCGGCGTCGACGAGGACGCGGGCGCCGTGGCGGTGGGCGATGTGGGCCAGTGCGGCGATCGGCCAGAGCTCCCCGGTGACGTTGGAGGCGGCGGTCACGACCAGCAGCTTGGGACCTTCGACCGAGGCCAGGGCCTCGTCGGCGGCGCGGACCGCCTCGCCGGGGAAGGCGGGGGCCGGCAGCCGCAGGGCGCGCGCCCAGGGCAGCAGCGAGGCGTGGTGCTCGGTGTCGAAGACCACGGCGGTGGTGCCCTCGGGCAGGCTGCGGGCCAGCAGGTTGGTCGCGTCCGTGGTGTTCCTGGTGAAGATCACCGAGTCGTCGGGACGGGCACCGACGAAGGCGCGTACCGTCTGCCTGGCCTGCTCGTAGCGGGCCGTGGTCAGCTGGGACGCGTACCCGGCGCCTCGGTGGACGCTGGAGTACGCCGGGAGCGCGGCGGCGACGGCGGCGCTCACCGGCTCCAGACAGGGGGCGCTCGCGGCGTAGTCGAGGTTGGCGTAGCGGACGAGCCTGCCGCCCCTGACCGGAACCTCCAGGTCGGAGCCGAGCACGGCGGGAATCGGCCGGTCGCCGGACGTACGGGTCGCGGGGACGGTCACCGGGGTGGCCCCGAGGGCGGTCGTGGGGGTGGCCGCGTCGACTGC
>NZ_JBEXUE010000045.1:0-34446 GCF_040614275.1 Streptosporangium sp. NPDC006013 | reverse complement strand
GGCGCCGGCGACCCCACGGCCGAGCTGAGTGTGCGGTACCGGCCGGTCAGGCCGTGACCGCGAGCGTCACCACGGCGACGGCGAGCGCACCCAGCAGGGTGCCGATCGCCGGCCCCCGGCCCAGGCGCGGGTGGTTCGGTCGAAGGAACGGACGAGGGCGAGCACAAGCACCCCGGGCACCAGGAACACCTCGAGGTAGGCGGGCAGGACATTCGCGCCCCTGGCCTCGGCGGTGTCGGCCGACGCGACGGCGAACAGGATCCAGGCGGCCTGAGCAGGGCGCAGGGCAAGACGAGTCCGGCCCCCGGGGGGAACCTCCCTCGGGGGCCGTTTCCTGTGCTCGACCTGTTGGGGTGCCGTGAGTTCAGCCGGACTGAAGGACTTTCATTGGAAACCCACGCCGGTTCGGTTCGTGAGAGCCGAAAACGTGGGGAGTTCGACCAGCGCTGGGGCTTCGCAGTCAAGCCGGAATACGGCGGAAAGGGTGGCCTGGAGGCGTGTTCCGGCTGGTTGGTGGCCTCTCCGCGGCGGGGCGTCAGGCCCCGCTCCGTCCGTTGGGGGCGTCGTAGACCAGGGTGTATCGCCAGAACAGGCGACGCCGGATCCGGGCGCCGGGCAGTTCTCGTGCGGCCGAGGCCCGGATGTCGGCCAGAGTCTCCTGCGGATCGGTGGTGGGCGCCGTCATGTGCAAGGGCAGCGCATTGGCGCGGGCCGGGTGCTTGACCAGCCCCATGATCGGGTTGGCGACCACGGCAGGCAGGGCGGCGAGCAGGTCGGCGGGCCCGGCCTCCCGGTAGCAGCCGACGACCACGAGGCGCCCGCCCGGGGTGAGACAGCCGCGCAGTTCACGCAGGGTGGGCACCAGCGGGAGGTGGTGCAGGACAGCGACGAGGGTGACGGCGTCCCAGTGCCGCTGCGGGTCGCGCCCGGCGAAGTCGGCTTGGACGATGGCGACCGCGGGGTCGTCGGCGAAGCGCTCCACCGCGGCGCGGGCGGTCGCGGGATCGGGTTCGAGCCCGGTGACGGTGGCGGCGCGTCGGCGGAGCAGAGCGGCGAGGTTGCCCGTGCCGCACCCGACGTCGAGGACGTGGCGGGCCCCGGACGTGGCCACTTGGTCGGCGACCCAGTGGCCGTAGTGGTCGTTGTGGCTCCACGGGTGCCGCCGGTTGAAATGGTCGAGGCGAGACAGCAGTGCCATGACGATCACCTTAGAGGTCTCGGTAGTATCGACGGAATTTTCAATGAATATGCAGGTCAGAGCTCCCTTAGGGGCCTTCAGGCACAGCGTGGAAGATGGGCCGCTGACCTGCATATCCGTTGTTTCCTGCGTCGTTACTACTGGGACCCCGGGTATCGCGCGCGACGGGAGGTCGGCGGCAGAGGCGGGCGCTGTAGTGACCAGGAGAGGAGCGCCCCGAGCAGGCTCCCCGCGGCCAGGGGTCTGCCGGGCCTGCCCGTGTGTCGCTCGGGATCCACCGTGAAGCCCGTCTCCCGGCTCGGTGGCGTGGATCTGCCACCCCGGCTCCCCTTTTCTGTCGCTGCTTCGCCGACGTGGACCTCCGCTCGATCGAGGGCGTTGCGACCGGCAAGGTCGTCACTGTCGGCTGAGGGCACCGGCCGATGCCGCCTCGAGGTGGAACGGTCCAAATGCTGAGACAAGTTTGCCGCATATATCAAGGCCCTTTATATTGATCGCATTCCCCATATTGCCGACTGGTTTTATCTCCTTCTGGAAGAAGATCGCCGTGCACTCCTCCACCTCCTTGACGCCGCGCGTGCGACGTCGTCTGGCCATTGGGCTCGTGTCGTTCACATTCGCCGGCCTGGCCGCGTGCGGGTCGACCGAGACCTCGACGAATGTCGGCGAGGCCGGGAACGCGGCGACCCCGTCGAGCCGGACAACGAACCTGTCCGGCCAGGCGCAACTCGCCCCCGACTACAAGGTCGATCCCGACCTGCGCGCCAAGCTCCCCAAGAGCGTTCTCGACTCCGGTCTGGTGCGGACCGCCACGAGTGTCGGCCTTCCCCCGATCAACTTCCCCGGCGAGAACTCCGATGAGGTGAAGGGGCTCAACGCCGACCTCATCATCGCGGTCGAGCAGCTGCTCGGCGTGAAATTCGAGTCGGAGAACTACCCGAGCACGGCGGCCCAACTGCTCGCCCTCGATTCCAAGCGGATCGACATGACCACCTCGACCAACGGCGACACCAAGGAGCGGCAGGCGAAGTACGACTTCATCGACACGCTGCTGTCCCGCAACGTCCTCATGGTCAAGAAGGGCAACCCGGCCGCCACCAAGTCGGCCGCCGATGTCTGCGGCAAGAAGTTCGGCGAGGTGAAGGGCTCCTTCTCGGTGCTGCCGATCCTGCAGGGCGTATGCCAGAAGGCGGGTACGTCGAACCCTGTCCTGTCGAGTTTCGAGGACATCCCGTCGATGCAGCTCGCGCTGATCTCGGGGCGGATCGACACCTACGTCGGCAGCGACTTCAACGTCGTATGGGACCAGTCCCAGGGCAAGCCCATCGACGCCGTCCAGTTGCCCGAGGCCGGCACGCTCGTCCTCGGCTGGACCCTTCCCAAGGGACAGGACGGCCTGCGCGACGCGGTCCTCGGCGCACTCCAGAAACTGCATGAGGACGGCTACTACGACAAGGCGTTCGAGCGCTGGGGCGTCTCCGGCAACAAGCTCAGCCCTGATGTGAACATCGGGGACCAGGGAACGGGGTTCGCGGGTTGAGCGCCGCCGCAGGGCCCCTGTCGGGCTGCGTGATCGTCGACTTCAGCCGGTTGATCGCCGGCCCATGCGCCGGCGATCTGCTCGCCGCGCTGGGGGCGGACGTGATCAAGGTGGAGGACGTAACCGGCGATCCGATGCGCAACGCCCGCTCGCGCCGGGTCGAGCACGGCCTGACCGCACCGTCCTTCGCCGCGTACAACGTGCACAAACGCTCTGTCGCACTGGACCTGAAAGATCCCGAGGGCCGCTCTGGCGCCCTGCGCCTGTGCGAGGGCGCGGACGCGGTGATCTCCTCGTTCCGCCCCGGGGTGATGGAACGGCTCGGGCTGGGCGCACAGGAGCTGCGCGCCCGCAATCCCCGGCTGGTGGTGGCGCGGCTGTCGGCTTTCGGTGAGTCCGGGCCCGACCGCGGCCGCGGCGGGGTCGACATCGTGCTGCAGGCCGAGTCCGGCCTCATGGCGGTCACCGGCGAGCCCGAGGGGCCCCCGACGAAGGTCGGCGTGCCCATCATCGACGCGGCATCGGCCTACGTGCTGGCGCTCGGCGTCGTCAGCGCCCTCCTCGGCCGCGAACGCGGAATCGCGCCCGAGGAGGTGACCGTGTCGATGCTCGACGTCGGGCTGCATCTGCAGGCCCAGCCGCTGGCCGAGTACCTGGAGTCCGGCAAGGAGCCGGAACGGGCCGGTAACCGCGCGCCGTATGCCGCGCCCGCCGACGTGTTCCGAGCCGCGGACGGCCCGCTCGTCATCTCAGCCCACCTGCCCCAGCACTGGGCACGGATGTGTGAGCTGGTGGGACGCCCGCAATGGCGGGACGACCCGCGGTTCGGCACCGCGGACGCCCGCGTCACGCACCGGGAGGCGCTGACCGCGGCGATCGAGGAGGTTCTGCGTGAGCATCCGGTCGACCACTGGCTGCGGCTGTTCGCCTCGGCGGGCCTGACCGCCGGCCGCATCCGCACATACTCCGAGGTGGTCGGGGACGGCGAGCGGGATTTCATCCTGGACGCCGAAGACATCGACGGCAGCCCGATCCGCGTGGTCCGGTCGCCGTTGCGGTTCTCGGGCTGGGACGACACGGCACCCGGCCGCCGGGTGCCGCGAACTGGTGAGCATACGACAGCGCTCCTCGGTACTCGCCGCCGGGCAGCCGGGCAGACGGCATGAGCACGGCCGACGTCCCGGTCCTGCGATCGGAAGCCCTGGACGGTGGCGTGGTCGTGCTGGAGATGACGCGGCCCGGCCGGCTCAACGCCATCTCACGCAGGCTCGCCCGCGATCTCACCGACGCCCTGGAACGGCTCGCCGGGGACGCCGCGACCCGCGCGGTCGTCCTCACCGGCGCGGGCGAACGGGCCTTCGGCGCCGGCATCGACGTGCGCGAACTGGCCGAGCAAACCCCGGACGAACGTGACGAGCAGCAGCAACTCATGATCGGGCTGCAGCGGGCGTTCAGCGACTACGCGCTGCCGACGATCGCCGCCGTTCACGGCATCGCCGCAGGAGCGTCGCTGCAGCTCGCGCTGCACTGCGACCTCCTCGTCGTCGGGCCCCAGGCACGCCTGGGCATGCCCGAGCTCAGCGCGGGGCTGCCCGGCATCCTGGGCGCCTGGCTGATGCACTCGCGTGTCGGGCCGCAACTCGCCGCGGACATGCTGCTCACCTCGCGCTGGTTGTCGGCCGACGAGGCGGTCTCGGCCGGTCTGGCCGCCCGCCTGGTCCCCGCCGGCGAGGAACGCGCGACCGCCGTCGCCATCGCCCGGGAGATCGCCTCGCGCCGGCCCGACGCTCTCGCCGCCACGCACGCGTGGCTGCGCAGGCTGCGCACGCAGGGGGCGGCTGTGACCTTCGCGGGCGCGATCGAGGCCGCTGACGAGGCCCTGCACGCGGCGAATCGCCGGACGCTGAACCACCTGGGCGCCCGCGAGGACGGCTCCTATGGATGAGCGCACCAGGCTCGACGCGGCCGCGCTCCGGGCCGACATTCCCGCGCTGAACGGACTGGTCTACCTGAACACCGGGACCGTCGGCCCGCTGCCCCGCCCGGTACGCGACGCGATGGTCGCCGTGCTGGACGCCGACATGGCGAGAGGACGCGCCTCCGGCCGGCGATTCGCCCGGATCGCCGAAGGATTCGAGCAGGCCCGCGCCCTGCTGGCCGGCCTCGTAGGCGCCGACGCCGACGAGATCGCCCTGACCAGCGGTACGACCGACGGCATCGAGCAAGTCCTGGCGTCGATGCCGTGGTCTCCCGGCGACCGTGTCCTGACGACCTCCCTCGAACATCCGGACGTCCTGGACGCGGTGCGCGCCACTGCGCGCCGACACGACCTGAGCCTCGTCCTGGCCGGTGAGAGCGGCCAGGCACCCGAGGAGGTCGGATCGAGCGTGATCGCCGCAGCCGAAGGTGCCCGGCTGATCGTCGTCTCCCACGTCACCTACGGCACCGGAGCCGTACTCCCGATCGAGCGAATCGTGGCGGCGGTGCGACGCCACGGCAGCCGGGTACTCGTCGACGGCGCCCAGGCTGTCGGCGCGCTCGACGTCGACGTCCACTCTCTGGGCGCCGACTTCTACGCCTTCCCCGGACAGAAGTGGTTGCTGGGCCCCGAGGGCACCGGAGCCCTGGTCGTCACCCGCGGAGCACACCACCGGCCCGCGTCCGCCTTCGAATCCGGCACAAAGTCGGCGATGCTCTGGGCGGGCCTGCGCGCCGCCGTGCGGTGGCGCGAGGAGCACGGCCACGAACATCTCCTCGACGCGGTACGGCGGGGCGCCGCGCTGGCACGCCGTCAGCTCGCCGGCATCCCGGGCATCCGGGTGCTGACGCCGACGCCGCACGCCGGTCTCGTCGCGTTCCGGCTCTCCGACGCCGACCCACTCGCCGTCGCCACCGCGCTGGGCGCCCAGCGAATCGCCACCCGAGGCATCGTCGAGATCGGCGCCGTACGCCTGTCCTACGGCCCGTTCACCACCGAAAGGGAACTCGCTTTCGCGATCGAGGCCGTCGAGCGGCTGACCCTGGACAAGGCGGTGACCGCCCGGTGAGCATGCCACCCGCCGTCGGCGAACCACTGCTGCGCGACCACCTCGGCATCGAGGTGCCGTCCGCGGCGCCGTCGCGCGTCACCGCCTGGATACCCGTATACGGCAGCCGGCAGCCCAGGGGACTGCTCGCCCACGGAGCCTCGTGCATGCCGGCCGAGAGCATCGCTTCCCTCGCCGCGAACCTGTGCGCCGCCGAACTCGGCGCGACCGCTGCCGGGCTGGAGCTCAACACCACCCGCCACCGTTCGGTACGCGACGGGAGCGTCACGGCGGTGGCCGCCGCCATTCGCCTGGGACGGCCGGTGGCGAGCTACGACGTCGGAGAGCAGGTATGCACCGCCCGGGTGACCTGCCTCATCGATACCCCGGAGATGCCGTCGAGCGCCCCGGATGTTCCCTCGGAGACACCGCGATGAGCGCCCCGAACGTTCCCCTCGATCACGCCGCGCACCCGGCGGAGATCGGCCCCGAGCCCGGACCGCCCCGGCCGGACACGCCGGTGCTGGCCGACCGGCGGCACCCGTGGCGGTGGGTGACCGGTGCCGTCGCCCTGGCGATCGTGGGGGCCGGCGCCTACTCCCTGGCCCGCAACCCCACCATGGAGTGGGGCGTCGTCGCGGAGTACTTCCTGGCCACGCCGGTGCTGGACGGGCTGTGGCTGACCGTGTGGCTCACAGTGGTCGTCACGACGCTGGGATTCGTCGCCGGCATCGCCGTGGCCGCCATGCGCCTGTCGGCCAATCCCGTCCTGCGGGTAATCAGCTGGGCGTACGTCTGGTTCTTCCGGTCGGTGCCCGTGCTGGTGCAGTTGCTGTTCTGGTTCAACATCGGCTACCTCTATCCCACCCTCTCCCTTGGGATCCCCGGTGGGCCGACGCTCATCTCGGGCAGCTCCAACGACCTGATCAGCGCCACGACCGCGGCCGTGCTCGGGCTGACGCTGCACGAGGCGGCGCACGCCGGTGAGATCATCCGCGGTGGCATCCTCGCGGTCGATCCAGGCCAGGTCGAGGCCGGTAGCGCGCTCGGACTGCGCCGGTCGAGGATTTTCCGCCGGGTTGTGCTGCCACAGGCCATGCGCAGCATCGTCCCCGCGACCGGCAACCTGCTCATCGGCACGCTCAAAGGCACCTCGATGGTGAGTGTGATCGCCGTGAACGACCTTCTCTACTCTGTGCAGTTCATCTACAACCGCACCTACGCGATCGTGCCGCTGCTGGCCGTGGCCACGGCGTGGTACCTCATCGTCACCTCGTTGCTCTCGGTCGCCCAGTACTACGTCGAGCGTCATTTCGCACGGGGAGCGCGGCGCGGGCTACCGCCGTCTCCGTGGCAGCGTGTACGCACGCTGATGGGCCACGCCCGGGCGGCTTGGAGGAGCCGATGAGCGAGCGGCCCATGATTCGCCTGGTCGACCTGCACAAAAGCTATGCCGGTACACCCGTGCTGCGCGGAGTCGACCTGGAGGTCGCGCGCGGAGAAGTGGTCTGCCTGATCGGAGCCTCAGGGTCGGGCAAGAGCACTCTGCTGCGCTGCGTCAACCACCTCGAAGCGCCCGACGCCGGATTCGTCGAGATCGACGGCGAGCTGATCGGCTACCGCCCCGTCGGCGTGAGCGGCCGCCGACTGCGTGCCCTCCCCGAGCGCAGGATCCGCCGCCAGCGGGCCGACGTCGGCATGGTGTTCCAGAGCTTCAACCTGTTCCCGAACCTCACGGCCCTGGAGAACATCGTCGAAGCGCCGATCTCGGTCCGCGGCCTGTCTCGAGCCGAGGCTGCGGAGCGGGCGGGCGAGCTGCTGGCCCAGGTCGGCCTCGAGGGCAGGGAGAACAGCTATCCGCGCCAACTCTCCGGCGGCCAGCAGCAACGGGTCGCGATCGCACGGGCACTGGCGATGCGGCCGAAGGTCATGCTGTTCGACGAGCCGACCAGCGCCTTGGATCCCGAACTCGTCGCCGAGGTTCTGCAGACCATCCAGACGCTCGCGGGTCGTGGCATGACGATGCTCATCGTGACCCACGAGCTGGCCTTCGCCCGGGACATCGCCGACCGGATCGCGTTCGTCGACGAGGGCCGCATCCTCGAACTCGGCCCGCCGGAGTCCGTCCTGATCGCCCCCCACCACGCGCGTACCCACGCCTTCCTGGGCCGCCTGGCCCGGCCCGAGATCTCGACAAGGGAGCCGAAATGACCGACGACGTGACCACGATCTGGTACACGCGGTGCCCCGTGCCGACGGCGTCCGGGATCGCGCTCGACACCGGGCGGCTGGAGGCGTCGCTCACCACCGCCGGGCTGGCCGTGGCCCCACTGCGCATGGCCGGGGTCGCGGAGGCGCATTTCGACCACCGGCTTCCGGCCCTGTTTCGCGAGGGCGGCAACGTGCCGGCGCTGTGGGCGCGGTCCCGTGGCGAGCGTACCCGCCTGGTCGGCCTGACCTGGGTCCCCGAGCTGCAGGCGATCGTCACGCGCCGGGGCAGCGGGATCACCGGGCCGAGAGACCTGGTGGGCCGGCGGCTCATCCTTCCCACCCACGGCGGCGACCGCGTGGACTTCTTCCGGGCCATGGCCTTGCGCGGGTTCGACGCCACCCTGCGCTGCGTTGGCCTTTCCCTGGCGGATGTGGAGCTCGTCGATGCCCCCGCCCCGCTGCCGCAGACGGAGGATGTCGGTGCCGACGGCTTCTACGGCCCCACCGTAGCGGCGCTGCGCGCGGGTCTTGGCGACGTCGCCTACGTCAAAGGCGCCCCCGGGGCCGACGTGATGGCTCGCGACGACCTGCTGTGCGTCCACGACCTCACCCTCACGACGGATCCGCGGCTCCAGGTCAACAACGGGACGCCCCGAACGCTGACGGTCAGCGAGGGCCTCGCGACCCGGCGACCCGACATCGTCGCCCGGTACATCGCCGCGCTGCGCGACGCGGCACGGTGGGCCGCCGGGCATCCGGAGGACACCGCGCGGATCGTCGCGGCCGAGACCGGATCGACACGCGTCGGGGTGGCCCGCGCGTACGGCGACACGCTGCACCACCGCCTCGAACCTGAGCTCAGGCCGGAGTGGATCGGTCATCTCGACGACCAGAAACGGTTTCTGCTCCGCCACGGTGTGCTTCCCCGCGACTTTCCGATCGAAGAGTGGATCGATCCTGGGCCACTCGCCGCATCGGACGCCTACCTGCCCCAGGACACGACGACGGAGGTCATCTCGTGAGCATCATCATCGGCACCCACCCCAACAACCTGGCGACCTGGATCCTGAGCCACGTCGACGCCCTGCAGGAGCCGTTGCGGCGGCTAGCCCAGGACGTCCGGTTCATCCGCTACGACGACGGACGGCGTACCACCGGACTGCTCGTCGAAGGGGTGATCGACGTGGGCGCGACGGGATCCACGCCACCGATCGTGGCTCAGGCGCAGAAACTGGACGTCGTCTACCTGGCCACATCCGAACCGCATCCGGACCCCGGTGGCATCGTCGTGCCGGCGGACTCGCCGATCCGCACCCTGGCCGACCTGCGCGGACGCAGCATCGCCTTCACGGTCGGGTCCTGGCAGACGCACGCTCTCGCCGTCGCGGTCGACCGGGCCGGTCTGGCCTGGGACGACGTGACGGTCGTGGACATCGCGGCGACCGCCCAGGGGGAGGACTTCCTCGCCGTCGGCACCGACAGCTGGCTCGTGGTCGATCCGGCCTACAGCAGGCTGCGCCAACTCGCCGACGTGCGCGTCGTCGCGCCGACGCAGGACCTTGTACAGAACCGTTCGGTGTTCTTCGGACGCGGAAGCTGGGTACGCGAGCATCCCTCCGAGGCTCGCGCCTTCGTGGAGGCCGTCGCCGCCACCGAGAAGTGGGCCGCGGCACACCTGGACGAGGTCGCCGCCCTGCTCTCGCGCAGCAGCCGCGGCGGCGCGCCCGAAACGTGGCGTACCGCGCTGGCCACGCGGCACTGGGGCGTGCACGCCGTCGACGAACGATTCCTGGCTGAGCAGCAGCACGCGGCCGACCTGTTTCACCAGTTCGGTGTCATCCCGAAGGCGATCACCGTGGTGGCGGCGGAACGTGGGCAATGAGGCGGCGGCAGGACGTGGACGATGCCGCGTCCTGCCGTTATACCCTTCGATGGTGTCGAAGCCAACTGGGAGGGGGCCGGACGATGTCGTCTCCCCTCAGCAACTGCGGTTGCTGTACGCGATAGGCCGTCTCGATCGCGGTATCCAGCGGGAACTCGAGCAGGGCCTCAGGCCGCTCGGGCTCTCACCGCACCAGTACGCCACACTGACCATACTCCGCGCGCGCAGCGGCCTCAGCAACGCACAGCTCGCCCGGCGTGCGTACGTGACACCCCAGGCGATGAGCCAGGTCCTCGCCTCGCTCATCACCGCCGGCCTGATCTCCCGGAGCCCTTCCGACGACAACCAGCGCGTACTTGAGACCCGGCTCACCCCCAAGGGGCTTGAGGTCACGGACAGATGCGATCTCATCGCCAACGAAATCGAGAACCGCATGCTGGAGGGCGTACCCCAGGAGGACCGCCACTCCCTGCTGGCCACCATCCGCGCCTGTGTGCAACGAATCAACGCCGGCCTGCCAGGCACCTGACCCGCGCTCTCACACCTCAGCCCCAGCGGGCAGCCGTCCCTCTCCATGGCTTGCACCTGGAGTTGCCCTGGTTCGGTAGACACAACAGGGTTTTCGGCTACGCGGCAGCCTAGCCGTCTTCTTGGCTGCTCTTGAGTGCGTGTCGTCGTCCATATTCGGTGGGGCTGAGCTTTGGCGGAGTGGCAGCGGGTCGACGACGGGTGAGAACTCGATCTGGCACGAATTCTGGATACTGTTGGTGATCTCTGGGAGTCACTGGGGCGGTCGCGGTGGCAGGCGGCTGCACGGGCGCTGGAAAGGTGTGGCGGGACTTTGGTCTCGGTGTGTTCGCTGCGTCGTACTGGCCGAGACGGATGATGTTGGTTCCGGTCGTGCAAGGAAACAGCACCGAAAAGCGCGGGCGAGCGTCATCGAGTGCCGGTTTCCAGGGCGGGCTGATCACCCTGGCCGGGCAGGTGAGGGTACGAGCCTGCCAGTCGATATGGAAGTCGGCCTTGGTGAAGCCCGGCCGTGCCGTGGATCCGACCGGACCGGTCCGAGCGGGGAGATGCCCCACCGCGCCGCGGCGAGGAAGGGGAGTGGTACGCCACTGGATTCAGGGCGGCTTACCGGTCGAGAGGACTCTCAGCAGGTCGTAGTCCGGGTGTCCTCGCGGAACACGTCGGCAAGGAACGGCTGCCGGATATCCAGGAGGACATGAGGATGTCTGATCGTCGTCGTTGTGAGCACGACCATATCTAATAAATCTACATTGTAAAGGCGGTGGCCGAGATTCAAGATCATTTACAATGGACTAAAGACTCATCGCCCACAAACAAATCTGGCTGCGGTGGCCGCGCGGCGTGGAACCCGGCCACCCCGTCAGTGACCCCTCAGACGAAACAGCCCGGCAAGATGTGAGAGCCAATCGCATGTGATCCGCGGCTCCCACCCGCGATGCCACTGGGGCCGCCAACGGACGTGTCACCAGCCCCAAACGCGGATGATCACTCTGTTGGATGCCTGGGTTGTCATCGAGAGCCGCGACGCGGGCGGCGGTTTCCTCACCGAATCGTATGCAGTGTCCGAAGCTGGCCAATCGCGAACGTTCGTTTGTGTTACGCGATTGCATGTGGGCGGCCGTCGGACGGGGGAGGCCGGAATACGCCGGAAAGGGGCCGCGGGTTGCTGTAGCCGCAGCTCAGCGGGCGCGGCGACGTTGGGCGGGGTCTGCTTCGGCGGTGATGCGCGCGGAGGTCTCCTCGCCCAGGCGCACATAGCGGCCGAGGCTGGCCAGGTGCTGGTGGCGGCTCTTGGCCTGCAACTCCGGGGCGGTACGCCCGGCCTGGGCGAGATGCTGCAGCGCACTGTGGCGAAGCTGATGCAACGTCCACCCCTGGCGGTGCGGGTCGAGCTTGGCGGAGGCGGTCTTGAACAGGTACTCGGCGCGTGGATAGGACAGTCGGCCCCGCCGAGTGACGGGGCAGATGTCGGCGGCCGCGGGCGCGCGAGATCCGGAGGCAGGGGCGCGCCGGTCGGCCAGGAACACCGGCCCGGCGGTGCGGCCGGACAGCAGGCGGGGCAGGATGCGGGCGGTGGGGGTGGCCCAGTGCACGTACTCGATGGCGCCGCCCTTGCTGGTGACGCGGGCGCGGCGGAACTCTAGGTCGAGGTCTTCGATGTTGAGGGTGAGGATTTCCTCGGCGCGGGCGGCGGTGTCGTACAGGAGCCGCCACAGGACTCTTTCGCGCAGCGCGTGGGCGGGGTCAGTGAAGAGTGTCTTCAGCCGGGTGCGCGGGATGGCGCGGTCGCCGCGGCGGGCGGGCTTACGGCGCTCCAGGCGCCGGGCCGGGTTGGTGATGAGCAGTTCCTGGCGCTGGGCCCAGGTGGTGAAGGAGACCAGGGCGGACAGATGCCGGTTCCAGGTGGCCGCGGCCGCGGTGTTCCAGCGGTCCATCGCCGCGGCGTACTGCTCGGGGGTCAGCTCGGCGACGGGATGGTCCGGGCCGGTGATCGCGGTGAGGTGGGTGAGGGTCTCGGCGTAGCCGACGCGGGTAGTGGCCGCGGTGCGGGACTCCAGGAAGCGCTCGACCGCTGCGGCGGTGGTCGAGCCCGGTGGGGTCGGGTGAGCTGGGGAACGCCACGACGGACACGGGCCGTCCTCCTGCACGTGGATGTGACACATAATGTTGCCGAGTCGCCCGTGGCGCGGCGGCGGCCGAACTGGGCGGACACGATCCGGCGACCGCCAGTGTGACAGATAATTCATCTTCTGTGTCACATCTTTCGGCCCGCCGTTTCTCCTGCAGGGTGCACTCCTGTCAGCGCAAGGGCGAGCAGCCGGTCGGCCTGGGCCGCGCCGTCGGGTTCCTGCTCAACGGCCAGGCAGATGGCGTTGACGAGTTTGAGCAGGTCCGTGATCGAGACGTCGGGCCGTGCGGCGTTCGCCCGGCAGGCGCGGGCCAGCAGGTCCGCACCGGCGTCCGTGATCATCTTGTGGCAGGTGGTGCCCAGGGTGGGATCGCCGTCATGGGCCCCTCGCATCAGCGAGGCGGCCAGGCCCCGGTTGGCCACGGCGTGCCGGGCGACGGCTCCCAGCCAGGCCGCCAGCGCGTGCCCGGGGTCGGGGTCGGCGGCCAGGTCGGCGGCGGTGGCGCACAGGGTCTCGACCTTGTCGCGGAAGACGGCCTCCAGCAGTCGCTGCCGGGAGGGAAAGTGGCGGTGCAGCGTGGCCGAGCCGACGCCGGCGCGGCGGGCGATCTCCTCCAGGGACGCCTCGGCCCCGTGCTCGGCGATGGCCTCGGCGGCCGCGGCCCGGATGCGGTCGTAGTTGCGGCGCGCGTCCGCGCGCATCGGCCGCGTGGGCGAGGTCGTACGGCTGTCTGGCGGCATGTGATCTCCGGTGGACTTGCAAAAACGGGGTGGTCCTCCATATCGTACCTATCCAGAACCGGAGGGCCACCCCAGTTAGGTGGGTGACCGCCGCATGCCTACCGTCTGGAGACACATCGTGAAGACCATCGTGGTGGTGGGGGCGACCGGCCTGCAGGGCCGAGCCGTGACGGCGCAGCTGCTCGCCGACGGCTGGCAGGTACGGGCGATGACGCGCGATCCGGAGGCCGCAGCGGCTCGGGCGCTGGCGCAGGCGGGTGCCGAGCTCGTCCGCGCCGAGATGGAGGACCTCGCCTCACTCATCGCCGCCGCCGAAGGCGCCTATGGCCTGTTCAGCGTGCAGCCCACCGTCGGCTCCCCGGGCACCCCGGCGGGCTTCTCGGCTGAGGACGAGGTCCGCTGGGGCCACAACGTTGCCGACGCGGCCCACGCCGCCGGTGTGCGGCACCTGGTCTACGCCTCGCTCGCCGGCGCGGGCCGCCACAACACCGAGAAACTGCCGCAGAACACGATCAACAAGTGGCGGATCGAACAGCACATCACCCGGCTGGGCCTGCCCGCGACCTTCCTGCGCCCGGTCTCCTTCATGGAGAACTACACCGGCGCCTACCACCTGCACGACGGCGCCGTGGCCACCGCATTTGCCGCCGACGTGCCGCAGCAGATCATGGCCGTCGACGACGTCGGCGCCTTCGCCGCGCTGGCCTTTGCCCAGCCGGGCGAGTGGATCGGCCGCGCGGTCGACCTGGCCGGGGACGAACTGACCCCACGCCAGATCGCCGCCGCCATCTCCGCGGCGATCGACCGGCCGCTGCCCTACGTCCAGATCCCGATCGAGGTGATCGCCCAGCTCGGCGCGGAATTCGCCTACGCCTACACCTGGCTCAACGAACGCGGCTACCGCGCCGACGTCGCCTTCACCCGCGCCCTGCACCCAGGCCTGCTGGACCTGCGCACCTGGCTGCAGCGGACGGGAGCAGCCCAGATCGCCGGCTTCCTGGCCGCCCAGGACACCGCCGAGCAGGACCGATGAACGCGCTCGCCCTCGGACGGGTCGGCATCTGGGCGGGCGAGATGGACCGCTATCCCGCCCTCGCCCTGCGCCAGGCGGCCGCCGCCATCGAGGACCTCGGCTATCCGGCCCTGTGGTTTCCCGAGACGACCGGCCGCGAGGCAATGGCCCAGGCCGCCCTGCTGCTGTCGGCCACCCGGCAGACGGTCATCGCCACCGGCACCGCCAGCATCTACGCCCGCGACGCGATCAGTGCCGCGGCCGCGCAACGCACCCTTGCCGAGGCATTCCCCGCACGGTTCCTGCTCGGCCTCGGCGTCAGCCACCCCGCCCTGGTCACCGACGTGCGCGGCCACCGCTTCGGCCCGCCAGTGGCGACCATGCGCGCCTACCTGGACGCGATGGACACCGCCCCGTTCGGCCCTCCGACCCCCGCCGCGCCCAGGGTCCTGGCCGCGCTGGGCCCCAAGATGCTCCAGCTCGCCGCAGAACGCGCCTGCGGCGCCCACCCGCTGGGCATGCCGGTCGAGCACACCCGCCAGGCCAGAAGCCTGCTCGGGCCGCAAGCGCTGCTGGCGGTCACCCAGCTCGTTGTCCTGGACTCATCCCGCACCCGCGCGACCGGGCTGGCCCGTGCCCACGCGGCCACCGCCCTGCCCAACCGGCTCACGCTGCTACGCGACCTGGGATTCGACGACGCCGAATCCCTCGACGGCCGGCTGGTCGACGCCCTGGTGGCCACCGGCGGTCCGGAGGACATCGCTCGGCGGGTTGAACTGCATCTCGACGCCGGTGCAGATCACGTCAGCCTGCACGTGCTGACGGCCACACCAGACGAGCCGCCATTGCGTCAATGGCAGGAGCTTGCCGCACAGTTGCTGTGAGCGGCCCCTGTTCGGCCATCCAGGCACGAGCTGGGACGTGCGGGTTCGTCATCATGCCACCTCTGCAACGGGCATCAGGCCAGGGCCGCGGCGAACAACACTCGTGGTTCCAGGTCCAACCGGGTGTTGGGGGTGTCGTCCGGCGGGGTGAGGTTGAGGGTCCAGTTCCCGAACCGGCGGACGGTGTGGGTGATGTAGGGGGAAACGGTCGCCAAATCGTCCAGGTCGACAGGGTGTCCCTCGGCGGCGATGTCGTTGGCGGCGTCGGTGATGTCCAGGGCGGTGGAGTACATGACGCAGTTGGCGAGCAACTCGTTGAACTTGATGACCTTCTCCTGGTAGTCGGGGTCGTTGTGGCCGATGAGCTTGCCGCCGAACATGAGCCAGTCGGCGAAACCGTGGAAGGCCTCGTTCCGGTTGGTGACCTGGGTGATTTGCTCTCGCAGCTGCGGCTCAGACAGATGCAGCAGCGTGATGGTGCGGATCGCCCGGCCGAGCTCCCTGAACGCCCGGTACAGGCGGTTCTTGCGGGAATGGTTGCCCAGCCGGCGCAGCAGCGTGACCGACGACATCCTGTTCTCCCGGATGGAGATCGCGGTGCGCAGCAGGTCTGTCCAATGGGCCTCGATCAGGGCCCAATCGACCGCCTCGTCCCCGAACAGGGACAGGATTGTCTTTGGTCAGGACCGCCCTACGAATCGCGTCCTCAGCGACCTTCCGGACCCCGGCCCCGTCATAGACGACCTTCATCAGCTTGCGTACGAACTCCCGATGCCGCTTAGCCGACCGAACCGCCGCACGCTCCAGCGCTACGTCCTCGCCGAGCCCCAGAACGTCCCTCACATGCCGCACCACCAACAGCGGCACATCCTCGACCTTCGGGAAGTACCCCAGCCGCTGGTAGGACTTCAACCACACCACCAGGGCCAGCAGATGCTGCTGATCCTGCGTCTTGGTCCGCGCCCACTCCAGCTCGGCATCCGTCGGCGTGAACGCCTCAGCCAGCTCCCGCCCTGACACCACGCGGCCAAACCGTGGATACGCCGTGCGATCGACCGAGGTCACAGCCAACCCCCGCAGATACGGCCGACAAGACGCCGCCCACCCTAACGATCAACCGTCAGCCCCGCGGCCCCTTTCCGGCGTATTCCGGCCGGCCCCCTCGGAGAAAGGACCGCTGGCAGCGATCTCCAGGACCGGAGCAGTCCGTTGATATGACGAATGCCTGCACACGATCATGCGACGGCTGGCTTCGGAAGTGGGGAAAGGGTGGGCAGCCGTTGGCGCCGGCAGCAATGGAAGATCTCCAGGTTGTCGAAGATCGATGCGAACGGGTGAGGTTACGCCGCTTCATACGCTGTCGTCGGTTGGGTGGCCCAATGCCGTGGCGAGGGAGTCGGAGGTGCTGGCCGGATAGTCAGCGCCTGCCGTGAAATCCGCGATCGCGGGCCAGCGTTCGAGTACTGCGGCGGGCGTCAGCTCGGCGGCCGCGAACCGCACGCCTGCCGACCGCTGCCAGCGCATCTCTGCAGCCCAGCCGCCGCCGGTTTCGATCACAGAACCGGTCGTGGTGCTGATCGGATGCGCTAGGGCGAGCACGAACGGCGACACTGATGCGGCTGGCAGGCCGGCGCGCAATTCGTCGTCGAACACGCGGTCCGTCATGTCGGTGTGTGCCATGGGGGCGATCGCGTTGACCAGCACGCCGTGTCGCCGCCCCTCGATCGCCAGCGCTTTGGCCAGACCGATGATGGCTGCCTTGGCTGCGGCGTAGTTCGCCTGGCCGAGATTGCCGTGCAGGCCCGCACCCGAGGTTGTCAGCACGATTCGGCCGTGTCCTTGCCGAACCATGTGCGGCCATGCCGCGGCGGTGGCCGTGTAGGCACCGCCTAGGTGCACATCCACGATCTCGGTCCATTCCTCCTCGGACATCCGGCCGAAGGTGCGATCTCGTACGTGGCCGGCGTTCACCACGAGCGCGTCGATCCGGCCGTAGGTGTCGATGGCTGTGTCGACGATCGCTGCACCGTTTCGCGCATCGGTCACCGCGGTGGTGGCTGTGCCACCGGCCGTCTCGATGCGGTCCACCAGCTCTTTCGCCACCTCGGCGCGGCGTGCGTTCACCACCACCCGCGCGCCTGCGGCTGCGAAGTCGAGCGCGTACTGTCGGCCGAGCCCGGCGCCGGCCCCGGTGACGACGACCACGAGATCGTGAAAGTCGAGTGCGATCGGACCTTCTGGCATGCTCTCCCCTGGTAGGCGTCGCTGTGGCCGAGGCTTTGATGTGTAGGCGGTCTGTGTCGCCTGCTGGCCGGTCGATGATGGCAACGAAATCAGTGTCCTACGCAGGTGTCGGCCACATGGATCTGCCGCTCACGGACCAGCTGCTCAGCCGTCAATGCGGAAGAGACGCCTGTCGGATGCACGTGGCCTGGCCCAGTGCCGCTAGTTGGAGGCTCCGGTCTGGGGCGGGCTCGTCCAGCGCGGCCTTGACATAGGCTATTCCCGACCGCGGCATACGAGCGATCTTCGCGGCATACTCGTTTGCGGCAGCAGGCACTTCGGCGTCCGGGTGAGCGCTCAGGGCAAGGCCCATCGCCACCGCTTCCGCTCCCGTGAGCTCCCTGCCGGTGAGGATCAGGTCCAAAGCACGTTCCCGGCCCACCAGCCGCGGCAATGAGGCGGTCGCTCCCATGTCCGGTATCAGCCCGTAGCGCGCCTCGCGCAGGGCGAATCGTGCGCCAGCCGCGACGATCCGGACATCACATGCCAGAGCGAGCTGGCATCCGGCACCGAAGGCTACCCCGGTCACGGCGGCGATGACGAGAAACGGCGCACGGGGTATCCATCGGAACGCCTGCTGCGCTACCTCTATGTCAGCCAGCATCGGGTCGGGGTCAGCGTCAGGGTGGGCGGCGAGTCGCCTGATGAAACCGTCCGGGGTTCGCATCTCATCGAGATCGATACCTGAACTAAAAGACTCACCTGAGCCGCGGATGACGACACAGCGCACGTCCGGGTCAGCAGTCAGCTCCCGCCCCGCAGCCGCGAGCTCGGCCCACATTATGGGCGTCTGCGCATTGTGTCGCGCCGGCCGATTCAGGGTGAGGCGACGGATCGGGCCGTCGCCCTCAATGCTGATCTCCGTGGTGACCACGATTTCTGATCCTCCAGTCAATGTTCGCTCATTACGCTGTGCGGCGCCGTCCTGTCACGGTCGCGCTCACGCAGGAACGTCCGGAGTCGTCGGATCCCATCACCTGGATCACGCCGAACGAGCGGCCGATATGCATCGGCTGACCGATCATGGATATGGTCGCGCCGGGTGCGGGGGGCCGTAGGTACGAAACATGAACATGAGCCGTCCGCAGGTTCCCGCCTCGCTCGAACGCCTCCGCAGCCGCGACCTCGGCCAGGCTCGCCCAGATGCCGCCGTGAAGTACGCCGTACCCGTTGTTCCAGCGCTCAGGATCCGGGAGTTCGACGCGTGTACGCTGCTCGTCCGCGCTGATCCGCACACCCAGGTGCTCGGCGAAGTTCACGGTTTCGGGCAGAGGGTCGTCAGGCGGCACGGCACGCTCCGCGGCGACACGGGAATCACCGGCCGGCACGTACTGGGTCCAGGCGGCGCTCACCGCGATGAGGGTGCCGAAGTCGTCGACCACTTCACATTGAGCGAATCCTCCTGTCGCCTCCGCCCTCGGGACCCAGGAGGTGGCGTGCAATGTTGCCGTGTTCCACGGTGGTGGAACGATAATGTCGAACGCCAACTCGGTGGTCAGCGACCAGTGGCCGATCGGTCTCGCGGTGTAAATGGTTTCGCCCAAGACGTGGTCGAGGAGCACGGCCAGCGCGCCCGTCTGCTGGCGCCCATGGGAGTCGTCCATCCAGAGGCCGGTCCTCATCACCGATCGCAGAAACCTGCCATCGGCCCGGCAACCGACGATGCCGAAGCGTCTCTCCACCACACCCAAGTCACAGTCAGGCGGCGCGCCTTGCAACAGCTCGCCGCCGATGCCAGGCATGGTCGCGCCATCCTTACCTGTTTTCGGCAGATGCATCGTGCTCCTCGACGAATATCACTGGCGGGATCGCTACTTCTTCTTGATCTTGCGGTAGGCGTCGTTGATGCGGGCCACGACGTCGGGGTGCCAGATCACCTCTCGATAGGCAAGGGTTTCGTAGGTGAGCGCGCTGTTGGGGTCGAGGGCTGGGGACGTCCGTGCCATCTCCTTGTTGTTCACCGCCGATTTGACGGTGGTCTGCGCGATGGAGGCGGCGAGGGCGCTCGCGTGAGCGACTACCTCGCCCTCGGGTGCCAGTCGGTCGATGAGGCCGATCCTCAGGGCCTCCTTCGCGTCTATCCGTTCGCCGGAGAACGTCAGCAACTTCGCCTGGCTCAGACCGACGATCCGCCAGAGAGGGGAGAAATAGGGTGTTAGCCCGAACTTGACCTGCGGGTATCCGAAGATCGCGTTTTCGCTGCCGATCCGGATGTCGGAGAAGACCGCGATATCGCATCCGCCGCCGAGCGCGGGACCGCCGACGGCGGCGATGGTCGGTTTCCGGTAGTCCAACAGTGTGCCGTACGCCCGAAGGCATGCTTCGGAGTAGATCGCGCGGGTTTCCTCGGTGAATCCCGACTGCAGGTCCAGGTCCAGGCCCGCGCAGAAGATGTTTTCACCGCCGGTCAGCACCACCGCGGCGACCTCGTCGTCGTAAGCCCACGCGTCCAGCTGGTCGCTCAGGTCTGTCATCAGTTCCACGCTCAGGGCGTTGCGGCGGTCGAGCCGGTCGAAGGTGATCGTCCCGACGCCGCCCTTGACGGTGGATTTGATGTTCTGAAACTCAGTCATGCTGAAATTCGCTCTTCTCGTTGAAATTCGTCTCTACGACACGATGTCGTCGAGGTTGGCCAGCCGGTGCTTCTGGATCTTTCCGGCCGCGCTCCGCGGAATCTCGGCGACCACATGCCAGTGCGTGGGAATCTTCTGCTTGGCCAGCTTCTCCGCCTCGAGGTGCGCGATCAGTGGTTCCGTTCCGCGCCACTTGGCCCCGGGTTTGAGGACGAGCCAGGCCCCGACCCCTTCCCCCAGCCGCTCGTCCGGGATGGCGGTGACCGCCACCGCCTCGACATCGGGATGTGACGCGATGGCGAGCTCGATGTCCATGGTCGAGAACTTCTCGCCGCCGCGGTTGATGATGTCCTTGCTACGGCCGGTCATCTGCACCCAGCCCTGGGCGTCCACCCGGCCCACGTCGCCCGGATAGAACCAGCCGTCCTCGTCGATCTGCGCTTTGGTCAGCTGGGGGTCGGTGTACCTGGACAGCAGCTGTGGCCCTCTGATCCGCAGCTCGCCCACGGTTCCCGGCGGGAGTAGCCGTCGTTGTTCGTCCACAGCCTGGATTTCCATACCTCGCAGCAGCCGACCGTCCCATTCCCGGCGCCGGGCCAGCGGGTCACCGGACGAGGCGATGGCGCAGACTCCGGCCGTTTCTGTCATGCCATAAGCGCGCACCACGGTGACGCCCACCTCAGCGGCACGGTCGACGAGGGGGGCAGGGATGGCGGCACCAGCGCAGGCGTAGGTCGGCAGGCGATGGCTGGGCGATAGGCCACGCTCGTAGCGGTCCACCAAATCGGAGACGAACACGGTGGCGCCCATCATCAGGGACACATGCTCCCGCTCGATGAGCGAGAGCGCCTCGTCAGGTTGCCAGCCGCGCGTGATCACCGACCTTCCGCCGAGGAAGGCCGGAAACACCACTCCGGCCACGAAGCCGCCGAGGTGGGACAGCGGGGTCGCGGCCAGGGTCACCGTCTGCTCGCCGGCGCCGAGGGCCTCCTGGAAGTTACGCATGTGTGCGAGCAGCGCCTGGCTGGACAGGAGTGCACCCTTGGGCGCGGAGGTCGTCCCTGAGGTGTAGAGCAGCAGCGCCGGCTCCTCCGCCGACAGCGGCTCGGGCAGCTCGACATCGTCCTCGGCCTCTTCGGCCGGAACCTGCTCCCAACCGTCCCGGTGCCCACCCACGACGTAGCGCACCGCGGGAGCCAACCCCAGTTCGGCGAGCAGGTTGTCGAACTCTTCGACTGGCCGCCGGCTGCCGAGCTCGGCAGCCGCGGCGATCGCCGCCGGTCGGCAGTCGGCCAGGATACGGCGCATCTCGTGCTCGCGGTAGATCGGCACGACGGGCACGTCGACCGCGCCGATGCGGAACGCCGCGACCTGGAGGACCAGCGCCTCGAGGCAGTTGGGCAGCTGCACGAGGACGCGGTCGTGTCGGCGGACACCTCGACGGACCAGGTCGGCGGCCACTGTCTTGGTCCAGCCGTCGAACTCCCGGTATGTGATGCGCCGCTCCTCGAAGCAGAACAGCTCCTTGTCCGGGTACCGCTTGGCCTGGGAGGGCAGCAGATCACCGATCCGGTCATCGCTCCACAGATCGATCGCCCGGTACCCCGCATGCCGATATTCCGTAGCCAAGTTCGACGCCGTCGTCATCGATGTGCTCCCTTCGGGATGTGCCTGGTTCCAGCGCGGCCACCGTGTGGCCGGGAGAACCTGCGTCGAAGTTTATCTAGTTAATATTCACTAAACAATGGATGGTGGGATCGAGGATGGCTGTTGTTCTAGACCGATGAGGACGATGGGTCAGGTCACGATCGGGGCCGCAGGCGCTCGGTCGCCTTGCTCCGTTCGGATCGCAGCGCGTCGAGGCCTTCGCCGAGCCGCCTGGCGAACAGCCCGCGCTGGACCAGGTCGGCGGTAACGCGCAGTTCGTAGGCGGTGGCGCCGATGTGGTCCATGTTTCCGGCCCGCAACGCGACCTCCTTGAGCACGGTCGTCAGTTCGGTGCCGGCCTCGGCGATGTGCCGGGCGAGGCGAAGGCCGTTTTCCCGTACGGTGCCGACCGGTACGACCTCATCGACGAGGCCGACCCGGTGGGCTTCCCGCGCGTTGATCGGGTCGCCGGTGAACAGCATCCGGCGTGCCCGTTGCGCGCCTGCCTTGCGCAGCATGCCGTGGTAGAAGCCGTTCATGGCGTATTTGACCTGCGTGGACCCAAATGCGGCGTTTTCGGAGGCGACCGTGATGTCGCACATGTTCGCCAGGTCCATGCCGTAACCGGGTGCCATGCCGGCGACGGCTGCGACCGTGGGCTTGCGATAGTCGTAGATCGTCACCATGAGTTTGCACGCCAGGTCGACGAAGCGGGTGAGGTCCTCGCCGGTGATCTGATCGAGCACGTCGAGTGCCCAGCCCGCACAGAAGTAGTCCTCGTTGCCCACGAACAGGACGGCGGCCACACGGTCGTCCTCGGCCCAGTCCTCCAGGGCGGCGATGATCTCGTGGTGCAGGTCCCAACCGAGGGCGTTGCGCTTCTCCGGGTGGTCGAGCTGAATGACGCCGACGCCGTCTTCGACGGAGGTGATCAGGTATTTGTACTCGGCCATCGAGTGATGATCCTTTCTGGCTCTTGGGAGGATGGGAATTCAGCGGGTGAAGTCTGGTCTCAGCCGGTGATCTCCGACAGTCGCTCCACAGCCGCAAGCTGATCGGCATGGTCCGGAGAAAGCAGATCGGCCTTTACGGTGGTGATGCCCGCCGCGCGCAGGGCTGCCAGGCGTTCCTCTATGTCGGCGCGCGAGCCGATCAGTGAAACCGCGCGGACCAGGTCGTCGGGAACGGCCGCCGCCGCGTCGTTCCTTCGTCCGTCCAGGTAGTGCCCCTGGATCAGGTCGGCGGCTTCCTCGTACCCGTACCGGCAGGCGAGATCGTGGTAGAAGTTCTTGCCCCGCGCTCCCATCCCGCCGATATACAGCGCGAGCTGCGGCCGGACGGCATCGAGGAACACCTCCGCGGCTGTCCTGTTCTCACAGAAGGCCACTGGGATTCCGACAGTGATGTCCAGCTCACCCAGTTCGGGAGAGCGCTTCGCGCGGCCCGATGCGAGGCTGGGTCCCCACACCTCGCGGGCCTTCTCGGGATGGAAGAAGATCGGTTCCCAGCCTTCGGCTATCTCGGCCGCCAAGGCGACGTTCTTGGGGCCGATCGCGGCGATGCTGATCGGGATCCGCTCCCGTACGGGATGGTTGATGATCTTGAGTGGTTTGCCGAGACCCGTGCTCGCGTCGCCGCGCAACGGTATCTGGTAGTAGCGGCCGGAATGATCGACTTTTTCCCGGCGCCAGACCTGGCGGCAGATCTCAACGATCTCGCGGGTCCGGCCGAGCGGGGCGTCGTAGCGAACACCATGGAAGCCCTCGACGACCTGCGGGCCCGAAGCGCCGATACCCAGCGTGAACCGCCCGTCGGACACGTGGTCCAAGCCGGCGGCGGTCATGGCGGTGAGCGTGGGCGTGCGCGAGTAGAGCTGCAGGATCCCGGACGTGATCTCCAGCCGGTCGGTGCGGGCCGCGAGGTAGCCGAGTTGGGAGACCGCGTCGAACGAATACGCCTCGGCGATGCTCACCAGGTCCAAGCCGGCCTTCTCCAACTCGGCCACCCGTGCCGCCGCCTGCCGGAAGTCACGGCCGTATCCGAGCTGCAGTCCGATGCGCATTGCCTGTCCTTTCGTTGTCATTGGCTCGTGGCTGTTGTGTCATGAGTGACGTCCGCATTGAGGACGGCGTGCAGGAGGGTCTCGAACTCGGCCTCGACGTGCGGTCGGGCGTGCAGGTGGCCGACACGGACGACGTCGTTGACGATGCCGCGGGCCGCGTACACGAGCACGTGGCTCTCGGTCGCGCTCAACTCGGGTCGCCGCAGCCGCAGCGCGGCCGCCCATTCCTCGACGTTCACGGCCAGCTCGGCGCTGATCCGGCGACCGGCCTCCTGCGGCAGGTTGATCGCTTCGGTCACGTAGACGCCGAAGAGATGTCGCTGCTGGACACCGACGTGGATGTAGCCGCGCACCAGGTCGTCGAGGGAGCTGTCTTCGCGACCGTCTTTCCGCTGAGTCGCGAGCCGGTGTGCCGCCTGGGTGAAGGCCGTCACGAGAATCTCGGACTTCGTCGCGAAGTGGTGGTAGATGCTCGGACCGGACAGCCCGATCGCCGCTCCGATATCGTCCAGGCTGACCCCCGCGTAGCCACGCTCATGGAACAGTGTGATCGCGGTTTCCAGCAGCTCCTCGGCGCGGGACAGTGGGACATGGGGCCGGCGGGTCCCGGCCGACGGCGCTGTGCGTGGGTCCGGCGCCGGCAGCTCGGTGCGGGCCGCTGCGGCTGCGGCTGTGGCGAGGACGCGTTGGTGCTCAGCGCGGGGGAGGCGCATACCGCTGACCGAAGCACTTGCCATGGTCGCCAGCACCGCGGTGATGAGCAGCCTCAGCTGGCCACGATCGGCATCAGAGCGGCCATGCCGCAGGCGTGCGGAGAAGCGGGAGACGAACTCGCCGAACCGGGCCTCGATCCTCGCACGTTCCTCACCGCCGAGGTGCCGCATCTCCCGCTGTAGCAGGACCCACAGGTCGCGCCTGTCGAGGGCGGCGCCCGCAAGCTCGAACAGGAGGTCGTCCAGCGAGTCCGTGTCCGTGGTGAACGCGGCGTCCACCACGTCGAGCGCGCTGTCGATGGCGCCGGCGAGCAGAGCGTTCTTGTTCCGGAAGTGCCGGTAGACGGCCGGTGCGGTGACGCCGACCTCGGCCGCCACGTCGGCCAGCGCGACCGCTTGGTAGCCGTACCGATAGAAGCGCCGTGCCGCCGTCTGCGCCAGCTGCCGTCTGCGCTGCTCGGCCCCGAGACGTGCGGCGCCGGCGCGACCATTCCGTGTCGTCGTTCGTGCCACAACTCAGCCCCTCATTGCCGTGCCGTGTGCTGTCGCGTATCAGCACGATCGAGCACCGTGCTTGCCTAGTGAATATTAACTAAGCTACCGTCTGAGTCAATAGCCGATCCCATCAGTCCGGGAAGGAAGCACCGCGATGTCCCACTCACCGTCGGTACCGGAAGCGTTCATCTACGACGCCATCCGCACTCCGCGTGGCCGGGGGAAGAGCTCCGGGTCCTTGCACACCATCAAGCCCGTCACCCTTGTGGTCGATCTGATCGATGAGCTACGCGCCCGACACCCCGATCTCGACCCCGCCGCGATCGACGACCTCGTATTGGGCATCGTCTCGCCGGTCGGCGACCAGGGTTCGGTCCTGCCCCGTACGGCCGCTCTCGCCGCAGGTCTGCCCGACACCGTGTCGGGGCTGCAGCTCAACCGGTTCTGCGGGTCCGGTTTGGAAGCGGTGAACACGGCCGCGCAGAAGGTTCGGTCAGGATGGGACCGGCTCGTGATAGCGGGCGGGGTGGAATCGATGTCGCGGATACCGCTTGGCTCCGACGGCGGCGCCTGGATGAACGACCCGGAGACGAACTTCGCGACGTCCTTCATTCCGCAGGGAGTGAGCGCTGACCTGATCGCCACGATCGAGGGCTTCACCCGGGAGACTGTCGACTCCTACGCGGAGCGCTCACAGCGGCTCGCCGCTGCCGCGTGGTCCGGCGGGTATTTCGCGAAATCCATCGTGCCGGTGCGCGACCGCAACGATGTCGCCGTACTGGACCACGACGAACACATGCGGCCGGGCACGACGGCCGAGTCGCTGGCCACGCTCAAACCGTCGTTCGCCAAGCTTGGTGAGCAGGCCGGTTTCGACGCGGTGGCGCTCCAGCGCTACCACTGGATTGAGCGGATCGAGCACGTGCACCACGCCGGCAACTCTTCGGGCATCGTCGACGGCGCGGCACTCGTGCTGATCGGCGACGAGCGCATCGGCGAACAGCACGGCCTGACGCCCCGCGGCCGAGTCGTCGCCACCGCCACCTCCGGAGCCGACTCGACGATCATGCTGACCGGCCCCATCCCGGCCACCCGCAAGCTGCTCGACCACACCGGCCTCACGGTGGACGACATCGATCTGTTCGAGATCAACGAGGCATTCGCGGCGGTCCCCCTGAAGTACGCCAAGGATCTCGGCATTCCGCTGGAGAAGATCAACGTCAACGGCGGCGCCATCGCGATGGGCCACCCGTTGGGCGCGACCGGGGCCATGCTCGTCGGCACCATGCTCGACGAACTCGAGCGCCGGCAGGCCCGCCGTGCGCTCGTCACCTTGTGCATCGGCGCCGGCATGGGTGTCGCCACTCTCATCGAACGTCTGTGACGCCGTATACACCGATTTCTTGGAGCCACCGATGACGAACTACGACCACCCGATGTTCCGCTGGGAACGGGACACCGACGGCATTGTCACCGTGACGATGGACGACCCGGACGCCTCGGCCAACACCATGAACGACCGGTTCCGCAGGGAGCTCCCGATTCTCGTCGATCACCTGCACGCGGAGCGTGACTCCATCACCGGCGTGATCGTCGCCTCGGCGAAGAAGACGTTCTTCGCCGGTGGCGACCTCGGAATGATGATGCGCGCCACGGCGGACCAACGCGCGGACGTCACCACCATGCTCGACGGAGTCAAGGCCGCCCTACGGCGCCTGGAGACCCTCGGCAGGCCGGTCGTCGCGACGATCAACGGCGCCGCGCTGGGCGGCGGCTACGAGATCGCCCTGGCTTGCCACCACCGGATCGCGCTCGATCAGCCCCATGTGGCCGTCGGTCTTCCCGAGGTGACGCTGGGCCTGCTGCCCGGCGGCGGCGGGACCACCCGCACGGTCCGTATGTTCGGTCTGCAGGCCGCCCTGCAGGAGATCCTGCTGACCGGGACGAAGTTCCGTCCGCGGGCCGCTCTGGACAAAGGGCTGGTCGACGAACTGGTCGCCGATCCCGGACAGCTCGCGACGGCCGCCCGGGAGTGGATCGTGGCCAATCCAGAGCCGGTACAGCCTTGGGACCGACCTGGACACCTGATTCCCGGCGGCACTCCGGCCAGCCCGGCGCTGGCTGCCGTCCTGCCGTCCCTGCCTGCGGTGCTGCGTAGACAGACCCACGGATCGCCGGCTCCCGCCGCGCACAACCTGCTTGCAGCCGCGGTCGAAGGCGCCCAGGTGGATTTCGACAACGCCCTGACCATCGAATCGCGGTATTGCGCGGACCTGATCTGCGGCCAGATCTCGGCGAACATCATCAAGTCGATGTTCTTCGACATGCAGGCGATCAACCGGGGCGCCAGCCGCCCAGAGGGCTACCCGCCGCATCAGGCCCGGAAGCTGGTCGTTCTCGGTGGCGGCATGATGGGCGCCGGGATCGCCTACGTCAGCGCCAAGGCCGGCCTCGAAGTCGTCCTCAAGGACGTGTCTCTGAAGGCGGCCGAGCGTGGCAAGGGCTACAGTGCGAAGATCCTGGACAAGGCGGTCCAGCGGGGAACCACCACGCCCGCGCAGCGTGAGGAGGTCCTTGCCCGGATTCACCCGACCGCCGACCCGGCCGACGCCGCAGACGCCGATCTGCTCATCGAGGCGGTCTTCGAAGACCCCGAGCTGAAGAAGAAGGTCATCGCCGAAACGGCCGTCCACCTCACCCCGGATGCCGTGCTCGCCTCCAACACCTCGACCTTGCCCATCACCGGCCTCGCGGAAGGGGTGTCCAGGCCCGAGGACTTCATCGGGCTGCACTTTTTCTCCCCTGTGGACAAGATGACGCTGCTGGAGATCGTGGTCGGCGAGAAGACCAGCGACGCCACCTTGGCGAAGGCGATCGACATCGCGCGGCAGATCGGCAAGACCCCCATCGTGGTCAACGACAGCCGGGGCTTCTTCACCAGCCGCGTCATCCTGGAGTTCGTCAACGAAGCAGTCGCGCTGCTCGGCGAGGGAGTGCCCGCAGCATCGATCGAGCAAGCGGCGATCCAGGCGGGATATCCAGTCGGAGCTCTGGCCCTCGTGGACGAGTTGACGCTGACCCTGCTCCGCAAGATCCGCGAGGAGACCGTCGCCGGCTACCGCACGGCCGGGATCGACAGACCGGCGCACCCTGCCACGGCGGTGATCGACCAAATGATCGACAAGTCCGGACGCCGGGGACGTGCGGCCGGGGCCGGGTTCTACGACTACGTCGATGGACGCAAGGCGGGTCTGTGGCCCGGCCTGAAGGACGCCTTCGGCGGAACGAACACGGCGGTGCCGCTGATCGAGATGCAGGAGCGCATGCTGTTCGCCGAAGCGCTCGACGCGATCCGCTGCCTGGACGAGGAAGTCCTCAGGTCGGTCGCGGACGCCAACATCGGGTCGATCCTCGGCATCGGCTTTCCCACCTGGACCGGCGGAGTCCTGCAGTACATCAACCAGTACGACGGTGGCCTGCCCGGGTTCGTTGCCAGGGCACGGGAACTGGCGCAACGCTACGGAGACCGGTTCACTCCACCGGAATCACTCGTCCGCAAGGCCGAAAACGGGGAGGACTACCGATGAGCACCCATGACCAGACGCGGTCGCTGGCAGGCCGCACGATCCTGATGTCCGGCGGCAGCCGCGGTATCGGTCTCGCCATCGCGACCCGGGCCGCCCGCGACGGGGCGAACGTCGTACTGCTGGCCAAAACCGATAAGCCCGACCCGCGACTGCCGGGCACGGTACACACCGCCGTCGCCGCCATCGAAGCCGCCGGCGGCAACGGTCTCGCTGTAGTCGGTGACGTCCGCCGCGAGGAGGACGTCGCCGAAGCAGTCGATCGGGCTGTGGCGACCTTCGGCGGCATCGACATCGTGGTGAACAACGCCTCGGCGATCGCCTTGGCCCCGATCGGCAAGCTGCCGCCCAAGCGCTACGACCTGATGCTCGACATCAACGCCCGCGGCACCTTCACCCTGATCAGTGCCGCGCTGCCGCACCTCTACAAATCCGACAACCCGCACGTGCTCACTCTGTCGCCGCCGCTGAACCCGGACCCGGTGTGGCTGCACCGGCACGCGCCCTACACGATCAGCAAGTACGCCATGACCATGCTGACGCTCGGACTGGCCGGGCAAAACCACCCGCGGCCGCTGGCCGCGAACTGCCTGTGGCCGCGCACAACGATCGCCACCGCGGCGGTGCAGAACATCGTCGGCGGCGACACGGCGATGGCCGTGTCCCGCCGCCCCGAGATCATGGCCGATGCCGCACACGCGATCCTCTCCCGCAAGGCCACCGACCACACCGGCCAGTGCTTCATCGACGACGACCTGCTGCGCAGCGAGGGAATCACCGACTTCAGCGTCTATCGCTACGGCGACGCCGACGAAGCCGATCTCAAGATCGATCTGTTCCTGCCCGGAGGCGAGCATGCCTGACGCCACCCGCAGCGTGTACCAGGAGGACCACGAGCTGTTCCGGGAGGCCGTGCAGTCCTTCATCAAGACCGAGGTCGCCCTGTACGACGAGGAGTGGGAGCAGCGCGGGATCGTCGACCGGTCACTGTTCCTTAAAGCAGGGGAGGCCGGTCTGCTGCTGTTCGCGACACCGGAGGCCCACGGCGGACCCGGGATCGACGACTGGCGGTTCAACGCGATTGTGGACGAGGAGTTCGGCCGGTCCGGCTACGCCTCGGCGGGCCTCGGGCTCGCCCTGCAGAACGACGTGGTCGGGCCGTACATCCTCGAGTTGACCAACGACGAGCAGAAGGCGCGTTGGTTGCCCGGCATGACCTCGGGCGAGCTGATCGGCGCGATCGCGATGACCGAACCGGGCACCGGCAGCGACCTGTCCGGCATCGCGACCCGCGCGGTCCGCGACGGCGATCACTACGTCCTGAATGGCTCGAAGACCTTCATCTCCAACGGGCAGAACGCCGACCTCGTCGTGGTGGCCGCCCGCACCTCCGAGGAGAAGCATCGCGGCCTGACCTTGTTCGTCGTCGAGCGGGGCATGAGGGGTTTCGAGCGAGGACGGAACTTGAAGAAGCTGGGCCTGCACGGCCAGGACACCAGCGAGCTGCACTTCACCGACGTGCGCGTACCCGTCGCCAATCGGCTCGGCGAGGAAGGGCAGGGCTTCTTCCAGCTCATGCGCAACCTGCCGCAGGAACGCCTCTCCCTGGCGGTCACCGGGGTCTCCGCCGCGGAAGGTTTACTGGCCCGCACGATGGAGTACGTCACCGAACGCCGCGTCTTCGGCCAGCCGATCGGGACCTTCCAGTACAACAGGTTCCTGCTGGCCGAACTGCACACCGAAGTCGATATCGCCCGGGTCTTCGTGGACCACTGCGTGGCCCTGCACGCAGACGGGCAGCTGACTCCCGTCCAGGCCGCCAAGGCGAAATGGTGGTGCACCGAACTGCAGGTCCGGGTGGCCGACCGCTGCCTGCAACTGCACGGTGGTTACGGCTACATGCACGAATACCCGGTCAGCCGCGCCTTCGCCGACGCCCGCATCCAGACCATCTACGGCGGCACGACCGAGATCATGAAAGAGATCATCGGCCGGGACCTCGGTCTTTGAGCGGTGTCGGGATGAGCACACCAGTTACGCTCGAGGTGCGCGAAGACGTTGCGCTGATCGGCCTTTCCCGGCCCGCCAACGGCAACGCCATCGATTTGCCGATGGCGCGGGGACTCCGGAACGCGGTGACCGAGGTCGGCTCGATGCCCACAGTGGGCGCGGTGGTCCTGTTCGGACACGGCGAGCAGTTCTGCGTCGGCGGCGATCTTCAGGTTTTCGCCACCGCCGCGGCACCCGGCGTGTTCCTCGCGGAACTCGCCGACACTGCGCACGAGGCCGTGCTCGGGCTTCGCGCGCTTCCCGTGCCAGTGATCAGCGCCGTCCACGGCGCCTGTGCCGGCGGCGGGATCGGCTTCGCCCTCGCCGCCGACCTCGTGCTGGCTGAGCGCACCGCCCGCTTCGTGGTCGCGTACACCGCAGCCGGGCTCTCTCCCGACTGCGGGGTGTCCTGGATCCTGACGAGGGTGCTCGGCCCGGCCCGCGCCAACGACCTGATCCTGACCAACCGGCGGCTGGACGGTATCGAGGCGGAAAGGCTGGGATTGGTCAGCCGCGTCGTCGAGCCCGGCACTGTGTACGAGGAAGCGCTGCGGCTGGCACGTTCGCTCGCAGAGGGGCCCCGCGACGCGCTGGCACGGTCCGCTCAGCTCGTACGCGACGCCGGCGCCACCCCGTTGAAGGAGCATCTCCAGCACGAAGCCGAGTCCATCGCCTCCCTGATCGAGACACCGAACGGTTCGGAGGGCATCGCCGCCTTCCTCCAGAAGCGGCACCCAGATTTCACCACCACATCGAGGAGTTGAGACACCATGGACAACAACGCCGCCGTCGGCACCGCGTTCCTGCGCCGGTTCGCCACCGACTGGCTCGCTGCCTGGAACTCACACGACACCGAGCGGGTCCTGGCCTTGCTGCACTCGGAGATCCTCTGGGAGGACACCGTCTTCTGGACCGACGTCATTCATGGCCGGGAAGCGCTCCGGGAGTACGTCGAACGAATCTGGAAGGTGATGCCGGACGTCCGCTTCGAAGAGGTGCAGCTGTTCACCGCACCGGAGGACGGCCGGGCGCTCGTACTGTTCCGCCAGGAGGGTAGCGGGCCGCCTCAACTCGACCCCACCCGCCGATTCGACACCTACGGTTGCGACATCTTTCTCGAGTTCACCGATGGGCTGCTGTCTCGCTACCTGGCACAGTACGAGATCACGGAGATGATGCGTCAACTTGGGGCCCTGCCACCTCGCGACGGGAAGATCGGCGGCGCGTACCTTCTCTCACTGCTCGACAGGAACCAAACGTCACATTCCACAGGCTCAGGCTGAGATCAGAATCACGCGGTTCACCCGGACAGTGCCAGGGGCTGGCGCTGTCCGGCGAACCTGTTTACTCGCCGAGCCCAACCCCGACACCCTGCCCTACCCCGTCCCCGACGCCCAAAACCGGAGCGCGCGTCCCCTGCTGGGCTGGGCGTTGACCGTCAGCATCGGGCGATGACGAAGATGCGCGAGCGGTTCGCCGGCTGACAACGTGGAAGCGAGCCGGCGTGATCGGCCACAGGGTGTGGCGCCGGCCCCTTCGGAGGTCCCTCCTGCTCCGCTCGCGACCCGGCTTACCCATGTCCGTCGGCTGTCAGGGCGGCGTGGACGAGAACCCGCAGCTCCTCGGTCAGGCCTGGGCGGGCATGAAGCCGGCCGATCCGCACGACATCGTGAACGATGCCGCGCGCGGCCTGCACGAGGACCATCTGCTCCGCCTCGCTCAGCTCCGGGCGTTCGCGGCCGAGCGCCTGGCACCACGCCTGGACGTCGGCCTGCAGACCTGCCCTGATCCGCCGACCCGCTTCGGCAGGCAGGTTGACCGCGTCCAGCACGTAGACACCGAGGAGCAGCCGTTCGCGCACTCCGAGATCGACGTACACGCCTACGAGATCGTCAAGGCTCGGCGGCTCGACGCCGCTACCCCAGTGCACGGCCAACCACTCCGTCGCCCTGGTGACCGCCGCGACGAGAAGGTCGGCCTTCGTGGCGAAGTGATAGTAGATGCTCGGCCCGGCGATCCCGACTTCGGCGCCGATGTCATCGAGGCTGACCGCCGCGTAACCCCGCTCGTGGAACAACCGTACGGACGTCCTGAGCAGTTCCTCGCTTCGGGACGGCGCGGTGGGTTCCACCGCGACCGCTCGTTCGGGCGGAGTATCCTGGCGCGCGTGACGGTCGCCACCGGCTGAGGGCAACCGCACACGGCACACCGCCTCCGCGGCGGCGGCGAGCCAGCGCTGCTGTTCGTCCGCGGGGAGTCTGCGCGCGTAGACCGCAGGGCTCGAAAGGACGGCGAAGGCCGCGGTGACGAGCAGTTGGACATCTCGAGCGTCGGCGTCCGGGCGCAGCCGCTGCACCGCGGAGCTGAAGCGGGCGATGAACGCCGAGAAGCGCTCCTCGATCGGCGCCCGCTGCGCCGGTTCGAGGTGGCGCAACTCGCGCTGGAGCAGGGTCCACAGCTCACGCCGCTTGACGGCAACGGCGGCCAACGGCGGTAGCAGCTCGTGCAGCGGCGCTGAAGCGGCGTCGGCGGAAGCGGCGTCGACGACGTCGAGGGCGCTGCCTATCGCCGCCGCGAGCAGCTCCTGCTTGCTCCGGTAGTGCCGGTAGATGGCCGGTGCGGTGAGTCCGATCGACGTCGCAACCTCCGCCATCGAGACCTGATGGAACCCGAGGCGGTGAAACTGCTGCCCAGCGGACTCTGCCAACTGGCGCCGACGCTCATCAGTGCTCAGGCGCGTGCGTGCCTGCCTGATGCCGGTTCGGGTTCCGGTTCGGGCCATGAGCTTCCCTTCGAGGTCGGTCGTGGTCGGTCGTGCTGTCCACTGCCTCGATCCTACCGAAGGCTTTTTAGTGAATGTAAACTAACCGTGTCAACTCGGTGAGGGGTGTAGGACCGGCCTGGGGATGGGGTCCTTTCCGGCCCGGTGGTGAGCATCTCCGGTACGACGCGAAGGCCGCACGCGCCGTATGGGGTGTTGTTCCGGGCGGACTGTCCTACGATGTGACCCTCCATCTCGCAGGGCACGCCGGCGGCGGACAACATGATGGCGTCCTGATCTCCGAGGGCGACGCACGGACCGGTGTCCTTGGCCCTGGCCGGTCGGCGAGCCGACCCCACACCTTACCTATTGAATATTCACTAGATAGCGTTTGAGGTGCTCGTACGGCATAGGGCGGCCCGGCTGCCGGAGAGCGGGTTCCCGGGTACTGAGCCCCGGGACCGCCACCGAGACCACGAGGGGGTCCCGCCCGATCAAGACGATCGGACGGGACCTCGTCACCGTCCCTTCGGGCCGTCTCACGAACGCCCCGGGGCGTATGGGGCCCTACTTCCAGAACTTGACCTCGGGGTAGGTTCCGGAGGGGCCGTCCAGGAGCCGCTGGTCGCGCTCGCGCAGGTGCCGATCCATGAAGGCGGCCACGTAGGCCCGGGTGATCTCCAGTTCCCTCGCCGACCGCTTGGTCAGCAGCGGGTAGTCCGTGAAGGAGGCGTGGTCGCCGCCCTCCACCGTGAGCCAGCGCTTCCAGCCCGTCATGCGCGCCCAGTCGCGGCCCCAGGTGAAGTCCTTGCCGCCCGGCTCGTGCACCTCGCCCGCACCCATCAGCATGAACGGCCGTGCCAGGCCCTTGTCGGGGATGGGCACGAAGAAGGCGCCGTCCATGTTGATCCCGGCGCGCACGCGCGGGTCCTGCAGCATCGTCCACGACGTGCTCGCGCCGCCCAGTGAGTGCCCGGCCATGCCGATGCGTGAGCGGTCGATGAGCCTGGCACCCTTCGGGGCATGACGAGCATCGGAACTGTGATTCTTAACCTGCGGCCCGGTTGGGCCTGCCACGCTCGATGTCGGCACTTGGTATGACCCACATTCGGAACTGGCGCCCGAT
>NZ_JBEXUE010000044.1:0-34538 GCF_040614275.1 Streptosporangium sp. NPDC006013 | reverse complement strand
TTCCTCGACCTGTTCGGCACGGCGCTGACCCCCGAAGCGGTCGCCGACCTGCGCGGGTTCGCGACCGAGGACCTGGCCCGGGTCGTGGCGGAGGCCTCGCCGGGGTCACCCGCGGCGAAGATCCCGTACGGTGCGGCGCGCATGGCCAGGCCGTCCGACCAGCCGTGGCGGTGCCACTGGCCGGTCAGCGGTGGCCGGAGTCCCTGCCGGAGTGCCTGGATCGCGCCGAGCTCGGAGAAGCCCGCGCCCTTCATCGGCCCGTCGATCAGCGGGATGATCTCCTGCTGGTAGGCCTGGACGACGTCCTGGGAGGTCAGCGCGTGCCCGTGCCGTATGAGCAGGGAGGCCGCGAAGATGGTGTACTCGGTGTCGTCGGTGCCGCCGCCGTCGATCTCGGTCAGCCTCCCCCAGCGGGCGGCGATCTGTTCGGGCGAGAGGTTCTCCGCCGGCCGCCCGAGGGCGTCGCCGGCCGCGAGGCCGAGCAGACACCCCCGGGCGCGCCCCCGATGTGTCAACGTCACTGGTTGTACCGCTCCAGCACCTTGTTGCCCTCGTCGACCAGCTTCTTCGCCGTCTCGTCGAGGGTGATCTTGTTGGCGAAGTACTGCTGCAGGGCCGGCGTGGCCACCTTGCTCTTCCACTCGTCGAAGCCGTTGACCTTCAGGAACGGCGCGACCACGAGGTTCTTGACCGATGCGGTCGCCACGTTCCAGCCGTTCTCCTCGGTCGTCATGGCGGGGTCGCCCGCGGCCTTGACGGAGGTCGGCAACAGCCAGTCGCCCTTGGCGAGCTTGACCTGGTTGGAGCCGTTGAGGAAGAAGGAGATGAACTTCAGCGACTGCTCGGGATACTTGCTGTCCGCGGCGACCGACAGCGTCTGCGAGACGGCGCCCTGCTCGGCGGTGACACCCTTCAGCGGCGGGATGGTGATCCACTCGAAGCCGTCCGGCGCCTGCTCCACGACCTGCTGGCGCAGGTAGACAGCGGCGGGCAGCATCGCGTACTTGCCGGCGTAGAAACCGGGCAGCGGCTCGGCCGAGCCCATACCGAGCGTGGACGGGTCGGCGGACCTGTCCTTGTGGAGCTGGTCGTGGATGCGCTGGAGCACCTCACGCTCCTCGGCACCGACCTTGACCGTCGTCTTGCCGCCGGCGTCGGTCTGGAAGAAGGTGCCGCCGAAGTTCAGGGCGAGGTTGAGCACCTTGTTGACCGGCGACTTCATCGGCCAGGCGACGCCGTAGGCGTCACCCTTGGTGAGCTTCTTGGAGATCTCGGCGAACTCGTCCCATGTCCACGGGCTGTCCGGGGCCGGGATCCGCACGCCGGCCTTGTCGAGCAGCTTCTTGTTTCCGATGATGACCTGCGACTCCTGCAGGAACGGCACGCCGTACACGCCCTCCCCGCCCTTGCCGTCGCCGAAGGTGACGGTGTCCCAGGCGCTCTGCGGGATGTCGCCCTTCAGCTCGGCCGGAACCTTGTCCTTGAGGTCCAGCAGGTAGCCGCGATTGGCGAAGCCGGCCAGGGCCGGGGAGTCGTCATGGATGACGTCCGGGGGGTCGCCCGCCTCGAAGGAGGTGACGAGCTGGTCGTTGACGTTGTCCCAGCTTCCCTGGATGTACTCGACCTGGATCTTGGGGTTGGCCTTGTTCCACTCCTCGACGAGCTGCTTGTTGGCGGCGATCGACTCCTTCTGCCAGGCGAGGCTCTGGAATTTGATCGTCACCGGCTCATCGGGGGCGGCCGCGGGCGATTCCGAACCGCATCCGGCGGCCAGAACGAGGAGGCCTGCGGCCAGCACGACCCTCATGCGCATATGACTTCTCCTATCGGGGGGTGGGGCTATCCCTTGACGGCCCCGGCCATCAGGCCGGACTTCAGCCGTCGCTGGATGAATGCGAAGAACACCAGGCTCGGGATCGTCGCCAGAAGCGAGGCTGCGGCGAGCGGCCCGAGGCGCACGACCCCCTCCGCGCCGGTGAACTTCACCAGCGTCAGCGGCAGGGTCGCCACATCCGGGTCCTTGAGGACGATCAAGGCGAACAGGAACTCGTTCCAGGAGGAGATGAACGAGAACAGCAGGGTCGCGACCACGCCGGGGGCCAGCAGCGGGGCGACGACGCTCAGCAGCGACCGCACCCGCCCGGCCCCGTCCACCGCGGCGGCCTCCTCCAGCTCACGCGGTACGGCACGCACGTATCCCTGGAGCATCCACAGCGCGAACGGCAGCGTGAAGGTGACGTGCACAACGGTCAGGCCGGGCAGCGTGTTCACCAGGTCCAGCCTGCGCAGCACCATGAACAGCGGGATGATGATCAGGATGAACGGGAAGACCTGGCTGACCAGCACCCATCCGATCGCGATTCGGTTGACCATCGAACGGTACCGAGCCAGCGCGTAGGCGGCGGGCAGCGCCAGGATCACGGTGAGCACCGCGCTGGCCACCGCGACGACGAGGCTGCGCACCCCGCTGCCGACCAGGTCCTGCTCGGCGAAGGCGTCGGCGAAGTTGGTCAGCGTCGGTGAGCGCGGGATCCACGTCGGGTCCAGGCTCGCCATCTCCTGCGGCGTCTTCAGTGCCGTGGACAGCAGCCAGACCAGCGGGAACGCCAGGAAGACGAGGTAACCGGCCAGGGCCAGATAACGCAACGCCTTGCCCATGTCAGCTCGCCTCCCGCATCTGCCGCCAGAGGTAGGCGCCCAGCACGGCCAGCACGACGATCACGATCGCCACGCCCAGGGTGGCCGCGTAGCCGAAGAAGCCGTAGCGGAAGGCCTCCTCGTAGGCGAACAGCATGGGCAGGCGGGTCTGGCCTCCCGGGCCGCCCTGCGTGAGAACGTAGACCAGCCCGAACTGGTTGATGTTCCAGACGAAGTCCAGTGAGGTGATGGCCACGATGACCGGGCGGAGCTGGGGCAGCGTGATGTTCCAGAACCTGCGCCAGACACCCGCGCCGTCCACCTCGACCGCCTCGTACAGCTCCTTGGGGACGCTCTGCAGCCCGGCCAGCAGCACCACCGTGGTCTGCGGCATACCGGTCCAGATCCCGACGACGATCACCGCGGGCAGCGCGATGGAGAAGTCGTTGAGCCAGTCGATCTCGGTGCCCAGCATGCTGTTGAGGATCCCGGCGTCCGGATGGTAGACCAGCCGCCACATCAGCCCGATGACCACCGGCGGCATCGCCCACGGCACCATGGCCAGTACCCGGGCGAACCCCCGGAACCGCAGATCCTGGTTGAGCAGCAGGGCCAGCCCCAGCGAGGCCAGGAACTGCAGCACCGTCACCGAGACCGCCCAGATCATCCCGATCCGGAACGACGCCCAGAAGTCCCCGTCGGAGAGCAGGTCTCCGAAGTTCGACAGCCCGACGAACGAGGTGACCGAGTTACGCCCGGAGCGCGCGTCGGTGAACGCCAGGAAGATCCCGTAGAGCAGCGGCCCCACGCTGAACACCAGCACGGGCACCAGCGCGGGCAGCATCAGCAGCAGCGCCTCACGCCCCTGCCGCCCGCCCTTCCGGGGTTTCCTCGGGCTCGCCGTCCTGACCGGCCGGTCGGCGGTGAGGGTCACGGCGTCTCCTCTCCTGTGGTCGAGGCCCTGACCACCAGGCGGGGCGGCACGGTGACCACTCTGGGCTCCCGCTCGCCGTTGCCCAGCCGGTCCAGAAGCAGTTCCGCCGCCGCCCTGCCCCGCTCGGCCGAGCCGAGGGAGACGCTGGTCAGGGCGGGCCAGGCGACCGCGGCCATGTCGATGTCGTCCATGCCGGCCACCGCCACGTCCTCGGGCACCCGGCGGCCGGTCCGGCGCAGGACGTCCAGGGCGCCGAGCGCGATCAGATCGTTGGCGCACATGATCGCGTCCAGGTCGGGTGCCCTGGCCAGCAACCGGCTCACCGCGGCCGCGCCCTCGGCGCGGTAGAAGTCACCGATCTCCACCAGGTTCTCGTCATACGGCAGGCCGAGGGCGGTGAGCGCCTCGGCGTAAGCGGTGGACCGGGCCGAACCGGGGACCGTGTCCAACGGGCCGTTGACGAACCCGATCCGGCGGCGTCCCAGGGAGTGGAGGTGGTCCAGCGCCAGCCGTACGCCGGTGCGGGAGTCGGTGCGGATGTTGTCCACCCGCGTGCCGTCCGGCACCGAGCCGATGATGACGACGGGGGCGCGGGCCGCCTCGACGGCCTTCAGATGCGCCTCACTCACCCTGAGCGGGATCATGATCAGCCCGTCCACGTAGCGCTCGCCGAGGCTGCGGAGCACGTCGATCTCGTCGGCGACGTCCGCGTCCGTGGAGTGCAGCACGAGACGGTATCCGGCGGCCTTCAGCACCGGCTGGATCTCACGGACCATCGCCAGGTAGACCGGGTTGCCGATGTCCGCCATCGCGAAGGCCACCTGGTTGGTCCGGCGCGACTTCAGCGACCGGGCCACCGAGTTGGGGACGTACCCCAGTTCCTCAGCCGCGCTGAGCACCCGGCGCACGGTGTTCTCACGGGTCGGCAAACCGTTGAGGACGCGGGAGACCGAGGCGATCGAGACGCCCGCCCGCTCCGCGATCGTGGTGATCGTCGGCCCGTCGCTCACAGAGACCACGCCTTTCTGTAAACGATTACGATGACCTTGATGACTTACTGAAAACGTTTACGGAGTTAGAGGAATGTAACTCGCGCGCAACGGAGGGCGTCAAGTCACGATCGAGTAACAGCACGCACGGTGGACGGCGGCCCGGCTGTCGCGGCGTTCCAGCCGGCGGGCAGGGGGCAGCGGCACCACCTGGTCGGCGGATACGTCCCGACGCTCCCGGACGTCCCCGGAAGTGCCGGTGGCGTGGCTCGTCGCCAACGGATGTCCGGAACGGACGAACTGACCGTCGTCCGATGGCAGGTGGCCGGGCCCGAGTCATGGGCGACGGTCACGGGCCGGACCCCGGTCGCGTGCCCGGAGCCTGTCGAGCGGGCATCCGACGTGACCGTACCGACGCCGAGCTGCGCCGGGCGGGACCGGCGAGGTCAGGAACGCAGGTAGGCCAGGACCGCGAGGACGCGGCGATGCTGGTCGCCGTCCTCGGCGTACAGGCCGAGCTTGGCGAAGATGCTGCGGATGTGCTTCTCCACGGCCCCGTCGCTGATCACCAGCTGACGGCCGATGGCGGGGTTGGATCTGCCCTCGGCCATCAGGCCGAGCACCTCGCGCTCGCGCGGGGTGAGCTGGGCGAGAGGGTCGTCACGACGGCGCCGCACCATCAGCTGTGCCACCACCTGGGGGTCGAAGACCGTGCCACCGGACGCGACGGTGCGCAGGCCCGCCATGAAGTCGTCCACATCCACGACACGGTCCTTGAGCAGGTATCCCACCGCGCCCCTGGCGTCGGCGAGCAGGTCGTCGGCATAGGAGACCTCCACGTACTGGGACAGGATCAGCACCGGCGCGCCCGGCACCCTCCGGCGCGCCTCCACCGCCGCCCGCAGCCCCTCGTCCGTGAAGCCGGGCGGCATCCGCACGTCCACCACCGAGACGTCGGGCCTGTGCTCGGCGACGGCGGCCACCAGCCGGTCACCGTCCCCCACCGCGGCGACCACCTGGCAGCCGAACTCCTCCAGGAGCCTGATCAGGCCCTCCCTGATGAGCACCGCGTCATCGGCCACGACTACCCGCACGGAACCTCCGCCACTATGACCGTCGGCCCGCCGACGGGTGAATCGACCACCAGCTCGCCGTCGACCGCCTTCAGGCGGTCACCGAGACCGGACAGGCCATGCCCCTTGGCGACATGTGCGCCGCCGACCCCATCATCCCCGATTGTCAGCATCAGGAAGTCACCCGTCCTGGTCAGCGTCACGGTGCAGATCGTGGCGTGGCTGTGCTTGGCGACGTTGGTGAGGGACTCCGCGACGACGAAGTAGACGCTGTTCTCCACGGCGGCGGGGAATCGCCCCTCCACCTGGACGTCCAGCTCGACGGGGACGGTGCAGCGCCCGGCGAGCGCGGCGAGCGCGGGGGCCAGGCCGCGGTCGCTGAGGATCGGGGGGGCGATGCCGCGCGAGAGGGCACGCAGCTCGTCCAGCGTCTCGCGGGTGGAGGTGATGGCCTGGCCGAGCATCTGCTCGACTCCCGCCGGATCGCGCTTGAGCTGGCGCTGTGCCCGTGACAGGTCCATGGCCAGGGAGACCAGGCGCTGCTGCGGCCCGTCATGGATGTCACGCTCCAGCCGGCGCAGCGCGTTGGCCTCGGCCGACACCGCGGCGGCCCGGCCCTCGGCCAGGTCGTCGATGCGATCGTGCAGCTCGGCCACCCCGGTCAGCATGGCCCTGCCGAGCCCGGCCTGGACGAGCGCCGCGCCCCGCACGACCGGCGAGAGAGTGATCGCGAACAACACGCCGATGACGGTGTTGATCACCACCTCGACCCAGAGACCGCCGCCCAGGCCGAGGAGCAGGCCGAGCCCGCCGTCGTTGCCAGGGATGGCGTAGACGATCCACCCGTAGAGCGGGTAGGTGAGGCCGAGGATCGTCCCGGCCCACCAGACCACCGTGAAGACGAAGGTCACGATGGAGATCGGGAAGGCCACGATGCCGTAGAGCAGGTCGAGCCAGGACTGGCCGTTGGTCAACGGATTGATCATCCTGCGGAACCATCCGGCGCTCTGCGGAGCGGGCCGGTACCTCGGCCTGGCGACGGGGCGGCCGAGCACCTCGGGCAGCCAGCGTCGCTCGACGTCCGCGAGGCCCCGGGCGACCAGGAGTGTCGTCGCCAGGATGGGCAGGCCCACGAACACCACGGCCAGGCCTGTCCCTGCGGCGAAACCGGCCACCATGATGACGAACCAGATGACGGAGAGGGGGAAACCCACGAGCAGGTAGCGGGTGTCGGTGCCGATGCGGCTGAGAAGGGTTCTCATGCCGTCAACGCTATGAGGCCGGACCACCGCAGGCGACCCTGCACACCCGTTTGTCGGGGTGGGGCCAGCACTACCTTCGGTGGTGGGGGGATCCGGCGAGAAGACTGATGCATACGTCACTGCGCCGAGGCGGTCCCGGCGGGAGGCTTTTCACACAGCCTTTCCTGAGGTTTTCGCTCCCCCTCCCCGAGAATCGAGACCCCTTTGACCGCCGTGATCCCCAGCCCGGCAACGCGTCCGGCAGCCCGCACGGCACCGGCGCCCGCCGGTCGCGACCCGTTCATCGACGTGCTCCGCGTGTTCGGCATGGCCCTGGTGGTGCTCCAGCACTGGAGCATTCCGGTGCTCTCCTTCGCCGACGGCCGGATCACCACCGGCAACGCGCTGGCCACCGGGAACGGCTGGATGATCACGTGGATCAGTCAGGTGATGCCGCTGGTCTTCTTCGCCGGGGGCGCGGCGGGCGCGATCAGCAGGCGCGCCGCCGTACGGCGCGGTGACGCCACTCCCGCCTGGCTGGCGACGCGCCTGCGCCGCCTGGCCTGGCCGGTGGTGCCACTGGCGGCGGTCTGGCTGCCCCTCCCCCATCTGCTCCTGACGCTCGGCGTGCCGGAGCAGCCGGTCATGACCGCCTCGCGGCTGGCCGGACAGCTTCTCTGGTTCCTGGTGATCTATCTTGTCGCGGTGGCGTTGACCCCGCCGATGCTCAGGCTCAACATGGCGTACGGCTGGCGGGTGCCGGCCGCGCTGGCGGCGGGGGCGGTGGCGGTGGATCTCCTGCGCTTCACCAGCGGCCTGGAGGTGGCAGGTCTCCCCAACATCGTGCTGATCTGGCTGGCGGTGCACCAGCTCGGCTTCCTGTACGCCGACGGGCGGCTGGGCCGCCCCTGGATCCTGGCGCTGGCCGGGTACGGTCTGGCCGCGGCGCTGGTGACCTTCGGCCCCTACCCGCTCAGCATGATCGGGATGCCGGGTGCCGCCGTCTCCAACATGGCACCGCCCACGCTCGCGCTGCTCTCGGTCGGGGTCGGCCAGATCGGGCTGGCGCTGGCGCTGCGCCGCTGGATCGTCTCATTCGCGGAGTGGCCCGGGGTGTCGAGGGCGCTCGGCTGGGCCGGCGGCCGGATGATGACCCTCTATCTGTGGCACATGAGCGCGCTGTTCGTCATCGTCTCGATGGTCGTGGTGGGCCTGGGAGTCTCCACCCCCGAGCCGGGCACCTCGGCCTGGGTCTCCGGCTGGCCGCACTGGCTGCTCATGCTCACCCTGGCGATGTGGCCGCTGCTGCGGGGGCTCGCGCGGTTCGAGACGCCCCCCTCGGGCAGGCCGTACACCGGGGGGATGGCCAGGATCGTCGTGGCCACCGTGCTGGTGGGACTGGGGCTGCTCACGCTCACCGCGATCGGCTTCGTCCCGGGGACGGCGCCCCTGCTCGGGGCGGGCGCGATCGTGGCGGGCCTGGCGCTCACCGGCCCGTCCTTTCGCACCTCACCCGCCTCACGGTCGGGCGTTCCCGGGCCGCGTCCGGCCTCGGATCACCCGCGGCACGTCTGACGGCTCCGGCGCTCCAGCCGACGCCAAGTCCTTTTAGTAGCTGTTTACGCCAAAAAAAGTGATCATAACTACATAATGTTACACACTTTACGCGAAATGTAATGTCATCCATTGCCGCAGCCGGTTCGACCACCACAAGTTCTTCGGCAGTATTGGACTGTGAGCCTTGTAGACCGCCTGCCAGAAGAGATCGACGCCGATCCCGATGCCATCTTCGACGCCTTCGTCGAATGGAACTCCGAGCGAGGGCTGACCCTCTACCCCGCGCAGGAGGAGGCGCTGATCGAGGTGGTCTCGGGAAACAACCTGATCCTGGCCACCCCAACCGGCTCGGGCAAGAGCCTGGTCGCCGCCGGAGCCCACTTCACCGCGCTGACCAAGGACGTCCGCACCTTCTACACCGCCCCGATCAAGGCACTGGTGTCCGAGAAGTTCTTCGACCTGTGCGAGGTCTTCGGCACCGAGAACGTCGGGATGATGACCGGCGACGCGAGCGTGAACCCCGGGGCGCCGATCATCTGCTGCACCGCGGAGATCCTCGCCAACGTCGCGCTGCGCGACGGCGCCCAGGCCGACATCGGCCAGGTGGTGATGGACGAGTTCCACTTCTACTCCGAGCCCGACCGCGGTTGGGCCTGGCAGGTGCCACTCCTGGAGCTGCCGAACGTTCAGTTCATCCTGATGTCGGCGACACTGGGCGACGTCACCAGGTTCGAGGAGGACCTCACCCGGCGAACCGGCAGGCCCACCGCGGTGGTGAAGAACACCGAGCGCCCGGTCCCGCTGGTCTACTCCTACCGGATGACCCCCCTCCACGAGACGCTGGAGGAGATGCTCACCACCAACCAGTACCCGGTCTACGTCGTCCACTTCACCCAGGCCTCGGCCATGGAGCGGGCACAGGCGCTGATGAGCATCAACATGTCGACCAAGGCCGAGAAGGAGGCGATCGCCTCCATGATCGGCAACTTCCGGTTCACCACCCGGTTCGGCAAGGCGCTCTCCCGCCTGGTGCGGCACGGCATCGGCGTACACCACGCCGGGATGCTCCCGAAGTACCGCCGCCTGGTGGAGCGGCTCGCCCAGGCGGGCCTGCTGAAGGTCATCTGCGGCACCGACACGCTCGGCGTCGGCGTCAACGTCCCGATCAGGACCGTGCTCTTCACCGCGCTGTCGAAGTACGACGGCAACAGGGTGCGGCGGCTGCGCGCCCGCGAGTTCCATCAGATCGCCGGGCGGGCCGGACGGGCCGGATTCGACACCATCGGCTACGTCGTCTGCCAGGCCCCCGACCACGTGGTGGAGAACGAGAAGGCACTGGCCAAGATCGGCGACGACCCCAAGAGGCGGCGCGGGTTCGCCCGCAAGAAGCCCCCGGAGGGCTTCGTGGGCTGGAGCGAGGAGACCTTCGAGAAGCTGCAGAGCGCCGAACCGGAGCCGCTGAACTCCCGGTTCAAGGTCAGCAACGCCATGCTCCTCGCGGTGATCAACCGGCCCGGCGACTGCTACGCGGCCATGCGCCACCTGCTCACCGACAACCACGAGGACCGCAAGTGGCAGCGGCGGCACATCAGCCAGGCCATCGCGATCTACCGGTCGCTGCTGGCCGGCGGCGTGGTGGAGAAGCTGGACGAGCCCGACGAGCACGGCCGGATGGCCCGCCTGACCGTTGACCTGCAGGAGGACTTCGCGCTGAACCAGGCGCTCTCCACCTTCGCGCTGGCCACCCTCGAACTGCTCGACATCCAGGCGCCGAACTACGCCCTGGACATGGTCTCGATCATCGAATCGATTCTCGACGACCCCCGCCAGATCCTGTCCGCGCAGCTCAACAAGGCGCGCGGCGAGGCGGTGGCGCAGATGAAGGCCGACGGCATCGAGTACGAGGAGCGGATGGAGCTCCTCAACGAAGTGACCTATCCGATGCCGCTGGCCGACATGCTGCTGGGCGCGTACGAGACCTACCGGCGCGGCCACCCCTGGGTGGGCGACTACACGGTGAGTCCCAAGAGCGTCATCCGCGACATGTACGAGCGGGCGATGACCTTCGCCGACTACGTGCAGTTCTACGAGCTGACCCGGTCCGAGGGCACGGTCCTTCGCTATCTCGCCGACGCCTACCGCACCCTGTCGCGGACCATCCCCGAGCACCTCAAGACCGAGGACCTGGTCGACCTCATCGAGTGGCTCGGCGAACTGGTCCGGCAGGTCGACTCCAGCCTTCTGGACGAGTGGGAGCAGCTGCAGAATCCGACCGGGGAGCTGGAGGCGCCCTCCCTGGAGGAGAGCACCAAGCCGGTCACCGCCAACACCCGCGCGTTCCGCGTGCTGGTCCGCAACGCGATGTTCCGCCTGATCGAACTGGCCGCTCTGGAGAACGAGCAGGAGCTGGAGCAACTGGCCCCCGACGTCGACTGGGGCGCCGCGCTCGACGCCTACTACGAGGACCACGAGGAGATCGGCACCGGCCCGGACGCCCGGGGCCCCGGCCTGCTCCGCATCGAGGAGGAGAAGGAGTTCTGGCGGGTCCGCCAGGTCGTCTCCGACCCGGCCGGCGACGGCGACTGGGGCATCGACGCCCAGGTCGACCTGGCCGCCTCCGACGAGGAGGGCCGCGCCGTGGTCCACGTCATCGGCCTGAACCGCCTCTGACGACCTCCGGGCGGAGGGCGGGTAGGCCGGCGCCATCCGCAGGAACTCCTCCGGGCTCACTCCCCGGCTGTCCATGGCGCAGAAATATCAGGCGGGACCGACAAGAATGGCGGGATGAGCGACGAAGCGATCAGGCAGGTGCTCGGCCTGCTCTACCAGGAGGACACACTGCGGGTGCTGGCGACTCTGGCACTGGGCGGCAAGCCCGAGGAGGAGTCCGGCCTCGACAGGGAGGCGGTCAGGCGCGCATTGGACCGCCTGGAACGCGGCGGGCTCGCCGTGCGGAGTGAGGGCGGCGAGTGGCAGGTGCGGCGCGAGCGGTTCCGCGAGCTGCTGCACACCACGGCCAAGCCCGCGCCCCCGGTCTCTCCCGAGGAGAAGGTGCTGCGCTCCTTCCTCGTCGAGGGGCGGCTGCGGGCGATCCCCAGCAAGCGGGACAAGCAGTTGGTCGTGCTCGACTACGTGGCCCAGGTCTTCGAGCCGGGGACCCGCTACCCGGAGAAGGAGGTCAACGTCGCGCTGCGCGCCTTCCACGACGACTACGCGGCGCTACGCCGTTACCTGGTCGACGAGGGCATGCTCAGCAGGGAGAACAACTTCTACTGGCGCAGCGGCGGCTCCGTCGAGGCCTGAATCAGCCGTAGTACTTTCTCGCGCCGTCGTGCAGGGGCACCGGCTCGGTCTTCCGCGCGTTGTCGCGGCTGATCTCCCTGGCCACGGGGTGGATCTTCTCCAGCTCCGCTCTGCGCTCGAAGAGCAGCCTCGTCAGGCTCTCCACCAGGGCGGGGTCCATCTTCTCGTGCACCACGAGCAGGTTGGGCACCGAGATGGTCGACACGTCCGAGGGGGTGTCGTAGACGTCCTTGGCGATCGTGCCCGGGGCGTACGCCGAGCCGTGCTCGGCGCGCATCGCGGGCAGCACCCCGTCCAGCGGCACGAAGGCGACCTGGCCCCTGAGCGAGGTCAGCAGATCGGTGATGCCCGGTGTCGGCAGGCCACCCGACCAGACCAGGGCGTCGAGATCGCCGTCCTTGAGCGCCTGCACGCTCTCCGGCAGTCCCAGCGACTGGCGGGTGACGTCCTCCTCCGGGTCGAGACCGGCCGCCTTCAGCAGGCGTAGCGCGATCACCTCGGTGCCGGAGTTGGGCGATCCGGTGGAGACCCGCTTGCCCCTGAGGTCGGCGACGGACTTCACGCCGGAGCCGGTGGTGGCGACCACCTGCGTATGGTTGTCGTAGAGGCGGGCGACGGCGCGGATCGGCTGGGGCGTGGTGAAGGCGCCCTTGCCCGTGACGGCGTCGGCGGCGGAGTCGGCCAGGGTGAAGGCGATGTCGGAGTCGCCCCTGACGACCCGCTGGATGTTCTCCACCGAGGCGCCGGTCGCCTCGGCCGTGGCCTGATAGCCGGGGATGTTCTTGCCGATCTGGTCGGCCAGGCCCCCGCCGAGGACGTAGTAGACGCCCGTGGTGTTGCCGGTGGCGATCGACAGCCTCTTGCCCACGGCCTGGTCGGCCGACCTGTCTCCGCCACAGCCGGCCAGGAACAGCAGCCCCGCCGCCAGCAGGACGGCGGTCCCGCGTCTGACTGTCAATGCTCTGCCTCTCGTTCGCGTGTCACCAGATGGAGGGAGACGACCACGATCAGGACCACCGCTCCGGCGAGCACGGGCAGGGGCGACAGGAACAGCAGCAGGATCGCCGCCACCGCGCACAGCACCCGCTCGACCGGCCCCGCCGGACCGAGCAGCCGCCCGCCGGTGGCGGCGGCCAGCGCGGCGACCGCCACCGCCGAGACCGTCGTGGCCGCCAGGATCTCCCCGAACGTGCCCTGGGCCAGCAGCCCGGCCCCGCCAGGGGTCAGCACGAAGGCGAAAGGCACCAGGAATGCGGGAAGGGTGTACTTCCAGGTGGTCATCATGGTCCGGTAGGCGTTGCCCCCGGTGATGGCCGAGGCCGCGAAGGCCGACAGCGCCGTGGGCGGGCTGACCTCCGACAGCACCGCGTAGTAGAAGATGAACATGTAGGCCTCGGCCTGGCTGACACCGAGATCCGTCAGCGCGGGCCCGATGACGACCGCGGCGATGACGAACGACGCGGTCACCGGCACCGCCAGACCGAGCACGAGCACCGCGACCGCGCACAGCAGCGCGGTGACGGCGAGGATCCCGCCCGAGGCGCCGACGATCAGGGAACTCGCCTTGAGGCCCAGCCCGGTGAGCGTGACGACGGCGACGATCAGCCCGGCGGCGGCGCAGGTCGCCGCGACCGGCAGCACCCCGGTCGCCCCCGCGGCCAGAGCCCTCGCCGCCCTGCCGGGGGTCAGGGCGTGCTCGGAGTCGAGGAAGGAGAGCACCAGGGCGAGCAGCGTGGCGTACACCACGGCGCGGAACGGCGACTGGCCGAGCGCCATCAGGATGACGATCACGAACAGCGAGCTGAAGTGGTAACCGAACCGCCTGACCAGTGGCCAGAGGCTCGGCGCGTCCACCTCGACCGCCCGCGTCCCGTACCTGCGGGCGTCCATCTCGATGGCCAGGAAGATGCCCAGGTAGTACAGGACGGTGGGAATGGTGGCGTAGAGCAGCACCGTCAGGTAGCTCACGCGCATGTACTCGGCGATGATGAACGCCGCGGCGCCGAGAGTCGGGGGCGACAGGATCGCTCCGATGCCCGCCGCCGCGAGCACTCCCCCACCCTGCTCGGGCGGGTATCCGGCCCGGCGCAGAATCGGCCAGGCGACGCTGCCCACGCTCACCGTCGTCGCGACGCCGGAACCGCTGACCGTGCCGAGCAGGAATCCGGCGAGGGTGACCGTGCGGCCCGGCGCCGAGCGCGAGCGGCGGAACGCGGCCAGTGAGACGTCCACGAAGAACTTTCCCGCCCCGGAGTGGTCGAGGACGGCGCCGTAGACGGTGAACAGGATGATGTAGGTGGCCGCCACGTCGAGCGGCACGCCGTACACGCCGTCGGTGCCCATCACGAACGAGACGACGATCCGGTCGATGTCGTAGCCGCGGTGCCCGACGACCCAGTCGAAGGGCAGGTAGCCGCCGTAGTAGGCGTAGGCGGCGAACCCGACGCAGACCGCGGGCAGTATCCAGCCGACGGTGCGCCGGCAGGCTTCGAGCACCAGCAGGACGATGACCGCCCCGGCCACCACGTCGAGGGTCGTCGGCTCGAAGGCGCGCCGGATGAAGTCGTCGAAGACCGCCAGCGGGTAGAGGCAGACCACGAGCGCCAGCGCGGCGAGCGCCCAGTCGCCGGCGCCCGGCCGGTCGGTGCCCCGCCGCCCCGGCTTGTAACAGACGAAGGTGAGCGGCAGCACGACCGCGAGGAAGAGCATCCGGTACGGGAGAACGGGGCCGGGCCGGAACGCGCGGTAAAGGACGTACAGCGACAGGCCGAGGGCGACCAGCGTGACGGCCTGCGCCACCCGGCCGGAAAGCCGCCGGGCGGGCCGTTCCGCGTCGAACTCCGCGATCAACTCATCCGCTGATGTGGTGCTCGTCAACCGTCGTCTCCACGTGTGAGCCGCGATATTCGACTGCAGATTACCGAGAAGGTTGACTCTCGTCTGTCAGAACGGGTCACATTCGCGTCACGCCCGTCCTCGCGGGAGACCTCTGCCCCAACGGCGCGGGGAAGCGAGCGTCAGGCGGCAGGACCGGGGCGCACGGCTCTACCGATGGCGACCGGCCAACGGCACGCGGGGAACCGCGGATCAGCCGCCCGAGGTGTCGGTCTCGGCGTCGGCGCAGGGGACCGCGAGGTCGTACGGGTCGTCGAGCCAGCCGGCGGGCAGGTGAACGCGGTCGCGCGGATTGGTCTTGCCCCGGGGGACGTCCACGCCCTCGGGCCAGGGCTGGCCGGCGTCGAGTTCGGCGAGCCCCTCCCGCAGGCCGGCCAGGGTCTCGGAGGTGGCCAGGCGGCGACGGAGGGCGGAGCCGACGGTGAAACCCTTGAGATACCAGCCGACGTGCTTGCGGAAGTCGGCCACGGCGTGCGGCTCGCTCTCGAAGCACTCGGTCAGCAGGGTGGCGTGCCGGTCCATGGTCGCGGCGACCTCGCCCAGCCGGGGACGGCGCCGCTCGTCGCCGCCCTCGCACATGGCCGCCAGGTCGGCGAAGAGCCACGGGCGCCCCAGGCATCCCCGGCCGACGACGACGCCGTCGCACCCGGTCTCGTCCATCATGCGGCGCGCGTCGTCGGCGCTCCAGATGTCGCCGTTACCGAGCACCGGGATCTCCGGCACGCTCTCCTTGAGCCGCGCGATCGCCTCCCAGTCGGCGGTTCCGCCGTAGTGCTGGATCGCGGTGCGGCCGTGCAGCGCGATCGCGGAGACGCCCTCCTCCACGGCGATCCGCCCGGCGTCCAGATAGGTCAGGTGGTCGTCGTCGATGCCCTTGCGCATCTTCATGGTCACCGGCAGCGTCCCGGCGTTGCGCACCGCCTCACGCAGGATCGCCCGGAGCAGGTTCCGCTTGTACGGCAGGGCGGAGCCGCCGCCCTTGCGGGTCACCTTGGGCACCGGGCAGCCGAAGTTGAGATCGACGTGATCGGCCAGGTCCTCCTCGGCGATCATGCGGACGGCCCTGCCGACCGTCACCGGGTCGATCCCGTAGAGCTGGAGGCTGCGGGGACGCTCGTCGGGCTCGAACCGGATCATCTTCAACGTCTTCGGGCTACGCTCCACCAGCGCCCGCGTCGTGATCATTTCGCAGACGAACAGACCGCCGCCCTGTTCCCGGCAGAGGGCGCGGAACGCCGTGTTGGTTATCCCGGCCATCGGGGCGAGGACGACCGGCGGCCACACCTCCAGCGATCCCAGTTTCAACGACTCCACCTGGCTTTTCTACCGCACCGCGACGAGCGGGACGAATCATCCGCTGGATATGGTGTACCTGGTGTAACCCGACGTGACATGGGAGGCCGCGGATGCTGCTGCGACTGCGGATCGCACTGCCCGACCGGCCGGGCTCCCTGGGGAAGGTCACCCGCGTCCTCGGCGTCGCGGGCGCGGACATCACCCAGGTGGTCGTCCTGGAGCGCGGCGAGGGCCGGGCGCTGGACGACATCACCGTCTACTGGCCCGACTCCGCTCCCAGGGAAACCCTGGTCGAGGGGTTGGAGAGCGTGCCGGAGGTGACGGTCGAGGGTGTCTGGAGCACGCGCGAGGCACCGGGCACCTACCCGGAGCTGGAGATCCTCAAATACATCACCACGGCCGGCGATCGGGCGTTGGCCACCCTGATCGACTCCATGCCCGTGCTGTTCAGCGCCGACTGGGCCGCGGCGGCGACCGAGAAGATCCCTCGCGTGACCGTCCACTCCAGCTGGCGGGCTCCCGAGCAGGTCCCCTTCCCCGCCGAGACCCCCGCCCGCCCGACTTCCTTCACCCTCGACTCCGGCCTGCACGTGATCGCCGCCCCGCTGCCCCCGCTGGCCCTGACCTTCCTGCTGGCCCGCGCCGACGGCCCCGCCTTCCACCGCATCGAGGTGCACCGCCTCACCCGCATCCTGGAGATCTTCCTCACCCTGCCCGCGGTAGAACGCGCCGTCGTCCGCCAGTTGCGCCACCAGACCGGCTGAGCCGCCCGCCCTACGGCCACCGGACGGGCGGCTGAACGCACGGTTACGCAACCGCGCGGAAAACCCGCTAGAGTTCTCTCGTCGCCACCGGGAGCAAAACCCGGAGGAAACACGCGGAAGTGGCTCAGTGGTAGAGCATCACCTTGCCAAGGTGAGGGTCGCGGGTTCGAATCCCGTCTTCCGCTCGAAGGGTCTTCGGGCTCTCACTCCGGTGGAGTGGCCGAGAGGCGAGGCAACGGCCTGCAAAGCCGTCTACACGGGTTCAAATCCCGTCTCCACCTCTGGTCTTTCCCCATGCGGACGATTAGCTCAGCGGGAGAGCGCTTCCCTGACACGGAAGAGGTCACAGGTTCAATCCCTGTATCGTCCACCACCGCCCATGGCATCTATGGGCTGACCAGGTCAAACGGCCGCCAAAGTCCCAGCTCAGGGGCCTTGGTGGCCTTCTGGCTTCTCCGGGTGATGTCCGTTGTTCCGGGTTGCCGTCAGCACCGGTGCCGACGTTGCGGGGAGACCGCTGTTGACCCAGAGATCTTGGCGAGGGTCGCAGCCGACGGCCCCACCTCTCCCTCAGAGCACCTCGCCCGAAAATAGGTTTGACCAATCTGTTGACCTGGAAGCAACGCCACCTTAACCTCAATGCAATTGGTTCGACCAAAGAGTCGCGAGAGGGGATGGGCATGGATATGGCAGCCCTGGTTCGGAGCCTTGCCGAGCAGGCGAGTCCCGAGCCCGCCACCGGCCGCCTGCGCCTGCCCACGGAGCGCGAGCTGGTGACCTCCCTGGAAGTCAGCCGGGGCTCCCTGCGCGAGCAGTTGTCGATGCTGGAGATGCTGGGCTTCCTGGACCGCACGCAGGGCCGGGGTTCCTACCTGAGCACCCCGGACGCGGGCTTCATCCAGCTCTACTTCGATCTGGGCGTCCAGCTCGGCCACCTGAGCCAGGAACAGTTCGCGTCGGCACGGAAGATGCTGGAGGTGTCCGTCGCCGAGGCGGCGGCGAGACTGGCCACCGCGGACGACGTCGACGCCCTGCGTGAACTCGTTGACGAGATGGTCAAGGCCAGCGGCGACGGCGACGGCGAGCGCGCCCTCGAAGCGGACCTGAAGTTCCACCACCGGCTGTTCCTGATCGTCGACAACCCCGTCTTCAACCTTGTCCACGACGGCCTCAGCCACGTGCTCCGCAGCGAGGTCGTCGAGCGCCGCCGGCTGGCGGTGGAACGCGAGCCCCTGACCCCGGGCAAGACCCGGGTCATCGACACGGTCCACTACGGAATCGTCGAGGCCATCGGCGAACGGGACGGCGAGGGCGCGCGGATCGCGATGCGCAGGCACTTCGAGGTGTGGTCCTCCCTCACGCACTCGCCCTAGGTCTCCCACACACGACAACGACACGCCACCCCCGCGCGGGCAGTGGGCCATGCCATGCCCGGAAACAGGGCCGGATCACCCAGAACAGAAGGATGTCCATGAGCGACCCAACAGTCGTTTTCGTCGGTATCGGCGCCATCGGCCTGCCGATGGCGACCCAACTGGTGTCCGCCGGCTACGCGGTCACCGGGGTGGACCCGCTACCGGCCGCGCACGAGCGGGCCGAGGCCGCCGGCGTACGGGCGGTCTCCCGCTTCTCCGAAGCGCCCAAGACCGAGTTCGTGGTCGTCATGGTCGCCACTCCGGCGCAGCTCGAAGCCCTTGTCACCGAGGCGCTGGCAGTGGATGTGACCGGTCAGCGCTGGATCGTGATGAGCACGGTGGGCCCGGAGGCGGTGCGCGAGCAGGGCGCCCGGCTACAGGCGGCCGGCGCGGTCGTGGTCGACGTGCCGGTCACCGGCGGGGTGGCCAGGGCCCGGACCGGTGAGCTCACCCTGTTCGCCTCGGGCCCGGCCACCGACATCGAGGCCGCCCGTCCCGTCCTCGACAGATTTGGAACGGTCCAGGCGGTCGGGGACGCGCTCGGTGACGGTCAGGCCATCAAGGTGGTCAACCAGCACCTCTGCTCGGTCCACATCGTGGCGGCGGCCGAAGCCCTCGCTCTCGCGTCCGCGCTCGGGCTGGACAAGGAGAAGGTCCTCTCCCTCGTGGAGCGGGGAGCCGCCGGATCATGGATGCTCTCCGACCGCGGGCCGCGCATGCTGCGGGGCACCGACGTCGACGTCACCAGCACGATCAACATCTTCGTCAAGGACAGCGGCCTCGTGTACGAGGCCGCGCGGGCGGCCGGGGCACAGACCCCCCTCCTCGACGTCGCCAAAGCCCGCTACCAGCAGGCCGCCGACGCCGGCCTTTCGACACGTGACGACTCACGGGTCATCGAAACCTACGAATCCCCCCAGTGATCAAGATCATTAAGATAGCGAGGAGCGGCACATGACCGCTGCATCCAACGTCGCCGGTGCTCACCGGGACAACCCGGCAAAGGTGTCCTTCGCCTCGATGGTCGGCACCGCGGTGGAGAGCTACGACTTCTTCATCTACGGCACCGCCTCGGCCGCCTACTTCGGCACGGTGTTCTTCCACTCCGAGGACAAGCTCGTCGGCGTGCTGGCGTCGTTCGCCACGCTCGCCGTCGGCTTCCTGTTCCGCCCGCTCGGCGGCTACCTCGCCGGACACTACGGCGACCGGGTCGGCCGCAAGACGATCCTGATGTGGTCGCTGGTGCTCATGGGCGTCGCGACCGTCCTGGTAGGCGTGCTGCCGACCTACGACCAGGCGGGCGCGCTCGCACCGATCCTGCTGATCCTGCTGCGGATCCTTCAGGGCATCGGCTTCGGCGCCGAGTGGGGCGGAGCCGTCCTGATGGCCGTCGAACACGCCCCCGAACGCCGCCGTGGCTTCTTCGGCGCGGTCCCGCAGATCGGCATCCCGGCCGGGCTGCTGCTGGCCAACGGCGCGTTCCTGCTCAGCGAGGCCCTGCTGGAGGGCTCCTGGGTGTGGCGGGCGCCCTTCCTGCTCTCCGTGGTGATGGTCGCCGTCGGCATCTTCATCCGGATGGGCGTCTCCGAGTCGCCCGACTTCGCGGAGATGAAGAAGAACAACGAGATCCGCAAGGCTCCGGCACTGGACGTCATCAGGCGCGACTGGCGGGTGATCCTCAAGATCATGGCTCTGCGGCTCGCGGAGACCGGCGGATACTACGTGACCACCAGCTTCATGCTCTCGTACGTGGTGCTCGCCGAGCTGACCGACAAGCAGAACGTGCTGATCGGCACCATCGTCGGATCCGCGCTCGGCCTGGCCAGTCACCTGCTGTACGGCGCGCTGTCCGACCGGGTCGGCCGCAAGCCGGTGTTCCTGATCGGCTCGCTGTTCACGATCGCGTTCGGCATCCCGATGTTCCTCATGATCAACACCGGCGCGGTCATCATGATCGTCGTCGCGGTCGCCCTGAGCCTGCTGCTGAGCCACGACCCGATCTTCTCCGTGGAGTCCTCCTGGTTCTCCGAGCAGTTCCCCCGCGACGTCCGCTCCTCGGGAATCTCCCTCGGCTACAACGGCGCCTCGCTGGTCGCCGGCCTGCTGCCCTTCCTGGCCACCGCCCTGTACGGATCCATCGGGTGGATCGGCCCGGCGGTGCTGTTCATGCTGCTCGGCGTGGTCTCGACGATCGCCGCCGCCCTCACCCCGGAGACCGCTCCGGTCAAGGTCGGCACCCCGGCGCCGTCCACGACCACGGCCGCGACCGTCTGAAGAGAGAACGAGAACAGATATGACCACACTCAGTGAACCGCAGGCCGGCCGCCTCGATCCGGCGGCGCGGGCGGAGAGGGTGCGCGGTGCGGCCTACCGGATGCGTCACCACACCCTGAACATGGGCGAGGCGCAGGGCCAGGGCTACGTCGGCCAGGCACTCGGGGTCGCCGACATGCTGGCGGTCACCTACGTCGACCAGCTCCGCTACCGGGCGGACGACGAGCACTGGGCCGAGCGCGACAGGTTCCTGCTCTCCACCGGCCACTACGCCATCGCCCTCTACGCGGCCCTGGCCGAGGCGGGCGTCGTGCCCCTCGACGAGCTGAAGACCTACGGCTCCGACGGGTCACGGCTCCCGATGTCCGGAATGGCGTCCTACACGCCCGGCATGGAGATCTCCGGAGGATCGCTCGGCCACGGGCTGACCGTCGCCGTCGGCATGGCCCTCGGGCTGCGCCACCAGGGGTCGGACTCACGGATCTACAACTTCCTGTCCGACGGTGAGCTGGACGAGGGCTCGACCTGGGAGGCGGCGATGGGCGCCGCCCACCACAGGCTGGGCCGGCTGACCGCGATGGTCGACATGAACGCCCTGCAGGCCGATGGGAAGACCGAGACGGTCATGCGCATCGAGCCGGCGGAGGAGAAATGGGTCGCGGCGGGCTGGTTCACCCAGCGGGTGGACGGCAACGACGTGGAAGCGCTGCTCGCGGCCTTCGACGCCGCCGCCGAGCAGGCCCGCCCGGAGGGCAGGCCCTCGGTGATCCTGTGCGACACCAGGATCGGCCGGGGCGTCCCGCTGCTGGAGACCCGCGAGAAGGCCCACTTCATGCGGATCGACGAGGACGAGTGGGAGCTGTGCCGTCAGCAGCTGACGGCCGGGTACGAGGGAGTGGAAGCACTGTGAGCACCGCGACGGGCGCCAAGCGCCTGACGACCTCGGCGATGATCGCCTCATTCGCCGACCCCGGGCAGAGGACCGCGAACTCACCCTTCGGCCACGCCCTGGCCGCCCTGGCCGAGCAGGACCCGCGCGTCGTGGGACTCACCGCGGACCTGGGCAAGTACACCGACATGCACGTCTTCGCCAAGGCCCACCCCGAGCGGTTCTTCCAGATGGGCATGGCCGAGCAGTTGCTGCTCGGGGCGGCGGCGGGCATGGCCGAGGTCGGCCTCATCCCGTTCGCCTCGACGTACTCGGTGTTCGCAGCACGCCGCGCGTACGACTTCCTGTGCCTGGACATCGCCGAGCCGAACCTGAACGTGAACGTGATCGGTGGCCTGCCCGGCCTGACCACGGGGTACGGCCCGAGCCACCAGGCCACGGAGGACATCGCCATCTTCCGCGGCATGCCGAACCTGACGATCGTCGACCCGTGCGACTCCGTCGACATCGAGCAGGCGGTGCCCCAGCTGGCCGCGTCCGACGGCCCGACCTACCTGCGCCTGCTGCGCGGCAGGGTGCCGACGGTCCTCGACGAGTACGACTACACCTTCCGGCTCGGCAAGGCGGCGGTGCTCCGCGGCGGCAACGACGTCGTGTTCGTGTCGAGCGGCCTGATGACGATGCGCGCCCTGCAGGCGGCCGAGGAGCTGGCCAGGCACAATGTCGACGTCGCGGTGGTGCACACTCCGACGATCAAGCCCTTCGACGCCGAGACCGTCCTCGCCGAGGTCGACAGCGACCGGCTGGTGGTCACGCTGGAGAACCACACGGTGGTGGGCGGGCTCTTCGAGACGGTCGCCTCGGCGGTCGTGCGGGCCGGCATCGGCAGGCGGGTCGTCCCGATCGCCCTTCCCGACGCCTTCCTGGACGCCGGCGCCCTGCCCACCCTGCACGAGAAGTACGGCCTGGCCACCGGCACCGTCGTCGCCAAGGTGCTCGAAGAGCTGGCGTCAACGACCCCCTCCTGAAGGAGGGGGCTTGAGGTGCAGCGATGCGCTTCGAAGCCCCGCGTTGACCAGCCCTAGCCGTCATGAACTGGAGGTGTGATCCAGATGGCTACGTTTCATGTAAGTGAGCAGACCCACCGGCAGGTGCTTCCTCAGCCTGCCGCTCTGGAATCCGTGGGAGCAGACACGCCCGAGGGTGGGCACGAAACGGCTCACGGACTCCCGGCGACGCCGGGCACTGGCATGGAACCTGGGCGAGGGGAGATCGGTTCGGCCGCACCGCCGGACCGGCGTCACCCCGAGGGCGCTTCGGCGCCTGAGGGAGCGAACCGTGAGGTTCACCCGGCCGTGTTCGTCCTCGACCGCCACGGCCACCCGCTAGACCCCTGCCATCCCGCCCGTGCCCGTCGGCTTCTGGCGGCAGGGCGGGCGGTGGTTCACCGCTACACCCCGTTCGTCATCCGTCTCAAGGACCGGTCAGCGGCCGACTGTGTTGTGAACGGCGTCGCGATCGGTATCGATCCCGGTTCCAAACACACCGGCCTGGCCGTGTTCACCGACCATGACGGGAGCCGGGCCGGACGGTATGCGATCCAGCTCGACCACCGAGGCGCACTGATCCGCGACAGGCTCGCCTCGCGGGCCGCACTGCGCCGGGGCCGCAGGTCACGCAACCTGCGCTACCGCGCCCCCCCGGTTTCTCAACCGCACCAAACCGAAAGGGTGGCTGGCGCCGTCGCTGCGCCACCGTGTAGACACCGCCATGTCGTGGGTGGCGCGACTGACCCGATGGGCGCCGGTGCGAGCCGTGCAGGTGGAGCGGGCCTCCTTCGACACCCACGCCCTGTCGGCCGGACGGCCGCTCGAAGGAGCGGAGTATCAGCAGGGCACCCTCGCCGGGTACGAGGTCCGCGAATACCTGCTGGCCAAGTGGGGGCGGGCGTGCGCGTACTGCGGTGCGAGCGGCGTATCGCTCAACCTCGACCACATCCACCCTCGCAGCCGGGGCGGCTCCGACCGGATCAGCAACCTGACCGTGGCCTGCATCCCGTGTAACCAGACCAAGAACGCGACTTTGGTAGAGGTGTTCCTCAAGGACAGTCCCGCACTTCTCTCCAGGATCCTCAAACAGGCGAAAACACCGTTGCGCGACGCGGCGGCGGTCAACGCCACCCGGTGGGCGCTGTGGCGGGCCCTGGAAACGGCTGGCCTGTCGGTTCACACCGCCTCCGGTGGCCGCACGAAGTGGAACCGCTCCCGCACCGGTGCCGCCAAGTCGCACACCTTGGACGCGCTGCACGTCGGCCCCCTGGCAGGCGTCACCGCCTGGCCTTGCAGGGTCCTGGTGGTCAAGGCGACCGGGCGCGGCACCTACGCCCGCACCCGCACCGACCGCTACGGCTTCCCCCGGCTACGACTCCCCCGGACCAAGCACGTCAAGGGGTTCGCCACCGGCGACCTGGTCCGCGCGACCATCCCGACCGGCAAGAAGGCCGGAGTCCACACCGGGCGGGTCGCGGTCCGCACCACCGGCAACTTCAACATCACCACCCGACACGGCACCGTACAGGGCATCGGCCACCGCCACATCCGCCTGCTCCAACGAGCCGACGGCTACGGCTACACCACCCACCCAGAAACGCGGCGCGGTGCCGCGTTTCCTCCCCCGCCTGAAGACGGGGGTCTCCACACTGGAGGTATCCGATGAAGACCGTCGTGCTCGATGACGACCCCACCGGCACCCAGTCGGCCAGTGGGGTCCGGGTGCTGCTGCGCTGGGACGCCGCCCGTCTCACCGAGACGTTGCGCGCGGTGGACTCGGTCTACCTGCAGACGAACTCGCGGGCGATCGACGAGGCCGCGGCGGTGGCACTGTGCCGGCGGATCCGCGGCGAGGTCGACGCGGCCTCGGCCGAGCTGGGCACCGAGATCCAGGTCGTGCTGCGCGGGGACTCGACGCTGCGCGGACACGTCTTCGCCGAGACGGACGTGTTCACCACCGACGACAGCCCGATCCTCTTCCTGCCGGCCTTCCCCGACGGGGGCCGGACCACGGTCGGCGGGGTGCACCATGTCCTGGTCGGCGGGGTGCCGACCCCCGCCCACCTGACGGAGTACGCCAACGACCCGGTCTTCTCCTTCCGTCACGGCGACCTGGTCGGGTACGTGCGGGAGATCGGTGCCAGGGAGGCGTTCCCGGTGCCGCTCGAGGAGGTCCGCTCCTCGCGGGGCGAGGCCGTGGCCGCGGCCCTGCTCGCCGCACCCGGCCGCACCGTGGTGGCGCCGGACGCCGAGACCGACGAGGACATCGACCTGGTCCACCGGGGCCTGCTGGCGGCGCGGGAGCGGGGCAGGCCCGTGGTCGTCCGTTCCGCGGCGCCACTGGCCGCCCGGTGCGCCGGCGCGGTCAGCCGGGGTCTGCTGCCGCGACCGCTGAACGGCGGTCGCGGCCCCGTCCTGGTGGTCTGCGGTTCGCACACCTCGGGGGCGACCGCTCAGCTCGCGGAACTGGAGCGGCGCCGTGGCGTCACCGCGCTGACGATCAGCACCGAGGCGGCGCTGCGGAACGGCACGGCGGCCGGTCACGCCATCGTCGCGGACGCGAGGAGGGCGCTGACCGGGGAGGGCATCGCGGTGATCAGCTCGGAGCGGGTGCGCCACGAAGGCCACAACACCCTCGCGCACGGTGAGGCGGTGATGACCGCACTCATGACGGCGGTCCGCGAGCTGTCGGACACCGCCCGCGTGGTGGTCTCCAAGGGGGGCATCACCTCGGCCGAGGTGACGGCCACCGGACTGCGGGCCGCCGCCGCCACCGTGCGGGGCCAGGTGCTGCCGGGAGTGTCCGTCTGGGACCTGGACACCGACGCGGCCGCCGCGACCTGCGTGGTCGTGCCGGGCAACGTGGGCGGCCCGGACGTCCTGGTGGAGGCCGTCGAGGCGATATAGCCGACCCGCGATCACCAGCTCGCCAAGGGGAGCGCCGAGCCGTCCATCGGGCCTTCGGGGCTGTAGACCACGCACATGACGTCGCGGTCGCCGCCGGCCCAGGTCTTCCGGGTCGGCATGACCGGGTAGAAGTCCAGGCCCGAGGCCGACGCGCCGCTCCAGTTGCCGTCGAACCCTCGCCGGCAGCTCTCCCGGGCGAACGCGGTCAGCGCGGCCGGATCCCATTCACCGTCGGGGGCGTGCACGAAGCCGTACGACTGGTTGGCCGCCTGCTCCTCGCAGGGCGTGTAGAGCACGACGACCTCGGCCGCCTCCGGGGAGTAGGCCGGGTCGGTGAAACACTCCCCCGCCTCGATGTGCAGAAGCCCGCTGGTCTCCGCGGTGATGAAGGTCTCGTCCTTGACCATCGGTCCCGCCGGGCCCGTCGTCCCCGACGTGGACGGCGGCAGGAAGAGCGCGCCGAGCACCACGAAGCCGGGAAGCAGCGTCCAGCGGCGGGCGGACCGCCGGTCACCGGCCTGCCGGGGGCCCGTCATCGAATACCTCCCGTTCGGCGGCCTCGGCCTCGGTCCGGGAGGAGGAACCCTCAGCGAAACCGCGTGCCATGTGGCGCAGGTCGCGAAGTAGGCGTACGTGTTTCCTTTCCACCCGAGCCCGCTCGCACGATGTTAGGCGCGCGCCACCGAACGCGAGGACAACGGAAGGTGTCGAGCGCACGGCCTTCCGGCGACATCAATGGTGCGTTTGGGGCCAGAGATACCAGAGATGCGGTGTTCATCCGGGCGTAATGCCCTATATGGGTTTTTGTCCATCTTTTCTGGATCAATACCGACGTCCACCGCACTCCCTCGGTGGAATGTGATCCCTCCTTGGAGAAGAGTTCATGATGGGCAAAGCCAAACTGCCCCGATCCGCCGGATCCCGGCGTACCAGGCTGACGGCGGTGAGCGCGGGCGTGCTGATCGCCAGCGGCCTCGCGTTCAGCCCGGTGGCGTTCGGCGCGGCCGCGCCGCCGAAGTACCCCGCCGCCGATATCCACAAGCCCTCCCCCATGCCCGACCGGGTCATCCTCACTCCCACCACCACGCCGTCGGCCAGCCAGAAGGTCACCTGGCGGGCCGTGACCGACGCCGATGCGGCGCAGGCCCAGATCCTTGAGGCTCCGCGCGCGCTCGGCGATGTCGCGCCGTCCGCGGGCGCGGTCACCAACGTCAAGGCGATCAGCACCACCCCGGTCAACACCACGCTGGGGTACGCCTCCATCTACCACACCGTTGAGTTCACCGGCCTGAAGCCGAACACCCGCTACAGCTACCGGGTCGGCGACGGCACCAACTGGGCCGAGTGGAGCGACTTCACCACCGCGGCGGCCGACCTCCAGCCGTTCTCGTTCATCTACTACGGCGACGCGCAGAACTACATCGACTCGGCGGTGCCGCGCGTCTTCCGCCAGGCGTTCGCCGAACGCCCGCAGGCCAAGATGATCGTCAACGCCGGTGACCTCATCAACTCCGCGAACAACGAGGAGGAGTGGGGCCAGTGGTACAAGGCCGCGGGTTTCATCGACAGCCAGGTCAACAACCTCTCGATCCCCGGCAACCACGAGTACAGCGGCGGCCTGTCCACCTTCTGGCGCCCGCAGTTCCCCTATCCGGACAACGGACCGGGTAACCCGGAGCTGAAGCAGACCGCCTACACCGTCGACTACCAGGGCGTGCGCTTCATCGGCCTGGACTCCAACGTGCAGAGCAACACCACCCTGATGGCCGCGCAGGCCACCTGGCTGGAGGGGCTGCTCAAGGACAACCCGAACAAGTGGACCGTGGTGACCTTCCACCACCCCGTCTACTCCACCACCGGCACCCGCAACAACCCCGCCGTACGCGGCCAGTGGGGCCCGCTGTTCGAGAAGTACGGCGTGGACCTGGTCCTCCAGGGCCACGACCACTCCTACGGCCGTGGCAACGTGGCGACCGCCCGCAAGTCGGTCACGGTCAACAACGGCGTCGCCTACGTCGTGTCCGTCTCCGGCGGCAAGATGTACGCCCTCAACAACGGCGAGAACTGGACCGGAAACGGCGCCGAGGTCGTCAGCAAGAGCCAGAACACCCAGCTCTACCAGCTGATCGACATCGAGGCCGACAAGATCACGTTCGAGGCCCGGTACGCCAACGGCGAGCACCACGACGGCTTCGTCGTCCGGAAGAACAACAAGGGCGAGCGCACCGTCAACGAGGTCCGTACCGCGGAGAACACCGTCGGTGAGCAGGTCACCGTCGACAAGACCGCCGTCGAGCACCGCGGCGAGCTCACGATCTCCGCGTACGGCTACGACCCGGCCGAGCGGGTGTCCGTCTCCATGCAGAAGGCGGGCGACGGCAACCCTGGAAAGGGGAACGACAACATCTCGATCGGCACCCAGGAGGCCGATGAGCTGGGCCGTCTTACCTACACCTTCAGGGTGCCGAGCAACCTGAAGAAGGGCGAGACCTACGTGGTCTACCTGGACAGCGCCAACCAGAAGATCACCAGCCCGGCCGTCACGGTCGACACGAAGTAAACCCGCCAGGGGACGGGGTCGCCGTCACGGCGACCCCGTCCTCCGGACGTGCCGGAGCCTTGTCGGACAGGAAATCCATTGAAAATCCATGCCCGTACGCTGGCGGGCGCGCTGCTCGTCGGCGCCCTGGTCGGCTGGGCCACCCCAGCCGCCGCCCATCCCTTCGGACCGCCGTCCACCGCACGGATCGGGGTCGACGGCTCGCAGGTGACCATCTCGTGGCTCCCGGCCGAGGACGATTGGGTCGCGCTCGGCCAGTCGCTCGGCGCGTTCGAGGACCCGTCCACCGGCACCGTCTCGACGGAGCTGACCGGCGAGCAGAAACTGGAGCGCTCAACGGCCCTCCGCGACTACCTGCTGGAGAAGATCACGGTCGCCCAGGCCGGCCGGCCGTGCGAGAGCCGGCTGGAGGAACTCCGGGCGCTGCTCGTCGACGGCGCCCGGTTCGTCTTCGACTGCCAGAGCCCGGTGACCAAGGTGGACGTGACGGTCGCCGCCCTGACCGATCTCAACACGGCGTACCGGACGATGCTCATCGCGGACACGCCCGCCACCCCCAAGCAGACGCTCTTCACCGAGGCGGTCAGCACCCAGCGTCTGAGCTTCTCCGGCACGGCGGGGAACGGCATGTCCTGGCAGACGACGAGTGTCGCCGTCGGCGCCGCCGTACTGCTGGCCGGGGCGGGCGCGTTCGTCATGCTGCGCACCCGGCGCAGGGTGAGTACGACGGGTACGCGATCATGACGGAGCTCAGCGGCTTCGAGAGCCGGTTCATCTCGCTCTTCGACAACAGGGGCGTCTTCTGGGTGGTCCTCGCCGTCGCCCTCGTCGCCGGAGCGATGCACGCGGTCGCCCCCGGCCACGGCAAGAGCGTCACCGCGGCCTACCTGGTCGGCACCCGGGGCAACTACCGCGACGCGCTGCGCCTGGGAGTCATCGTCGCGTTGATGCACACCTTCTCGGTGCTGGTGCTGGCGTTCGCCTGGGTGGGACTCAGCAGCGCCGCGAGTTTCGGCACGGAGAGCGTCACCGCCTGGATGCAGGTGCTGGCCGGACTGGTCACCATCTGCGTCGGCATCCACCTGACCTACCGCCACCTCCGAGGACGCCGGCACCAGGCGCAGCACGGACACGGCCACGGGCACGGGCATGGGCATGGGCATGGGCACGGACACGGGCATCAGGTCGAGGACGGGCCGGACCCCTGGTCACGCCGGGGCCTCATCGCGCTCGCCCTCTCCGGAGGCCTGCTGCCCTCCCCGTCGGCGTTCGTCGTCCTGATGAGCGGGCTGCTCACCGGCCGGGCCTTCGACGCCGTCGCGCTCGTCGGCGCCTTCGGCGTGGGGATGGCCCTCACCCTGACCGGCGTGGGCGTCGTGACGATCCGGGGCTACACCCTGCTGGCCCACGGAACCCACAGGTGGTCACTGGCCTCCGCGGTAATGGCCTGGGCCCCGGCCGCCGCCGGCCTCGCGGTCTCCTCCGCCGGCGGCCTCTACCTCGTCGCGGCGGTAGGCACCTTGACCGGCTGACCTCCGGCCAGGGAGCCTCATCCGGCCCCTCAGCCGGCGTCCTCGATGGGTGTGCACGGCTTCACGGACGTGCCCGCCGGGGCCAGCCAGGCGCCGAGTCGCCAGGGCACGCGTGCGTCATGGTTGTCGCGGAACTCCAGCACGAGCGTCTCGTCCGGCTCGATGTACTTCGGGGAGATCCGGAACTCCCGTATGGAGATCGGCCGGGTGACCTTGGGCGAACGCAACTCGTTCATGAGCGAACGCAACTCGTCCGGTCCGGTGACGGGCGACCCGCCGTAGGCCGGATCCACGCCGGCGAATCGACCGTCCGTGCACCGCGTGCCCGGGGCCAGGAACGTCACGTCGGCCTTGATGCCGGCCGCGCCTAGATCGGCCTGCAGCCCCGTGGGGTCGCGCAGTTCGTTGACGGTCACCGTGATCGTGCCGTCGGGGCTCTTGGTCACCGCGTACGCGGAGGTCCCGGTTCCGATGATCAGCGGTGTGATGGTGGCCGCCGCCGCGACACCGGCCGCGACCAGCAGCCGGGGGGCGGTGACGACGCGCCGCCGGGTGTGCATCCCGTTCAGCAGCCGCCGCCTCGCTCCGGCGAGATCCTCTGGAGTGGCCGGCGGAACGGTCTCCCACATGGTTTTCAGTGCGTCCATCGTCATTCTCCTTGTTCCAGGGTTCGGCGGATCTGGGTACGGGCCCGGTTGAGTCGCGAAGCGACGGTGCCCAGCGGGATGGCGAGCGCATCGGCGACCTCCTGGTAGCTCAGTTCGGCCCAGGCGACGAGCAGCAGCACGTCGCGATCGGCCCGTTTGAGCCCCAGCAGGGCCCGCGCCAGCGGTCGGTTGACGGCCAGGGTGTTGATCCCGTCCTCGACCTGCGTGCCTGGTATCTCCGCCGGGTGCACGCCGCTGCGGATGTACGCGCGGTAGAGGCTCGTCTCGGTACGCCGCCGCTTGCCGATCACGTTGGAGGCGATGCCGTACAGCCAGGGGCGGGCGTCGGGGCGGCCCCTGTCGTAATCGCCCCGACATTGGAAGGCGGCCAGAAAGGTGTCGGCCACGACGTCCTCCGCCTCGCCGGGTCCCAGGCGCCTGGTCACGTAGCGGTGCAGGAGCGGCGCATGCCGGTCGAACAGGACGGCGAAGACCTCCGGCTCGTTCAGCGACCTCTCGATGAGGGTCGCGTCATCGGCCTCGATGACTTCGCGGGTGATTGTCATGCATGTCGGCCTTTCTTGGCGTATGCGGTCACCTGTACTTACCGCGCCAGGCCGAAATGCTTCACCCTAAGACCATCACGCCATTGGCGACACGGCCGGTGACCCTGCACGACCGCGTCCTACACCCAGTCCGCACACGCTCATCGACGGCATGCCGCCCCGGCCGTACTTCCCCGAGTCACCGGAGGTGTTCGATCGCACCGGCCTGCCGCCGACGCCTAACGGGGTGGAAGCAGCGAACGGACGGCCTCCTCGGTTCGGGCGACGGCGGCCGGTCCGTCATCGGCGGTGATGATGGGGCGCTGGATGAGGATCGGGCGGTCGGCGAGCGCCCGGATCCAGCGGTCACGGCTCTCGGGGGTACGGGGCCAGTCGGCCAGGCCGAGCTCGGTGGCCGCGCTCTCACCCGCCCGGGTGATGTCCCAGGGTTCGAGGCCGAGCCTGGTCAGCACCTCGCGGAGTTCCCGCTCGTCGGGCGGGTCCTCCAGATAGCGGCGGACCGTGTACTCGGCCTTCTCGGCATCCAGGACGGACAGCGCGGAGCGGCACTTGGAACAGTCGGGGTTGATCCAAATTTCCATACGTCTTCCTTCGTGCTCGGACAGCGGGCGAAAAGAGGAACCCACCGCGGAAAACGTAGTGGAGCGATACCTCGGACCGGGTACACGGGCGTGAGGTTTTCCCTGGCTGCGACCTCCGCCGCAGCATGGCCTGACGACCACCGTCGCCATGCTCGCCGCCCAGAATACGGACAAGCGCGAGCGACCCGCTCGGACCTGGAACGCGGCGTGTGACAGGCATGTACGAGACCCGTCTGACCTCGCGGATCGTCTCCGGGAGGCAACCGGCCGCCAGGAGGGAATGTCCAGGCGGCCGGGAGGGGACCTCTCAGCCGAGGTCGAACTCGCTGGCCTTCACGCCGTTGACGAAGGCGTCCCACTCGGCGGGGGTGAAGAAGAGCTTGGGACCGTCGGGGTCCTTGGAATCGCGTACGGCGATCAGGGCAGCGTGCTCGGCCTTGTGATCGGGGCCGTCGGCGATGTCCTTGAGTTCCGCGACCTCAACGCAGTTTCCGCCGTTGTCCCCGGAAAAACTTGATTTGAACCACTTGGCGCTACTCAGGTCCATCTTTCCGCTACCGCCTTCTGAATGAGATCGATAGACATACTCAGTGGCAACGCTTCGCTCCGAAGAGCCTCGAAACGCTCCACGGCTACGGCGACGTCTTCCTGATCGTTCGTGGTGAGACCTCGTACGGCCGTCTCCGCATACAGTATGTCGTTTCCTCCATCCAGCGTGGCGATTGCGAATCCACCCATCAAGCCCGAGTGCATTCCGTGCGGAACCACCTGAATGCTCAGCCGGAGGGTTATCGCCGACACGAGATGCTCCAGTTGATCCCGCATCACCTTGGGACCACCGATCGGACGGTAGAGAACCGCCTCGTCGATCACGCATCGGAATGTCGGCGGCTGAGGGTCTTCGCGAACGAAGATGGCCTGACGGTCCAGGCGGGCCTCCACAGCCGCCTCATCATCGCGCAGCAGCACGCGAGCATAGCCCTCCGTTTGAAGCAGGCCCGGGAACACCAGGGGTTCGTAAGCACGCAGCGCGATTGCCTCCTGCTCCTTGTCTCGCCATTTTCCGAACCACGAAGGAATCTGCTGCCCCTTCCGCCAGTCGAGGAGGCGGCGGAGGGCGCCGCCGGTGTCGAGGGCCGCGTCGCAGGCGTCGGCGAACTCCGGGCTGGCCGGGAGCAGGCCGGTTTCGACGCCGCTGATCAGGGACTCGCTGAAGTGGATTATCTCGGCCAGCTGCCCCTGGGTGAGGCCCGCCGCCTTCCGGTAGTGCTTCAACTCCCTGCCCCATATCGCCTGAGGCGTGTAGAGGTTGACCACGATGCCCTCCTCGCCGGAGTTCAACGACAACAACGCGAACCCCAATCATCGAATCTGGTAACCGTTCGACTACCAAGCGTAACCATTTCTTGGCATGCTGGCCATACGAATTTCAGAGAATAAGAAGAGATTCCCAAGACGCACGAGGCGCCGACCGAGTATCACCACTCATCAGCCCCTCGCTATTCGTGCTGGGGATAATTGGGTATCGCACGAGGCCAAAGCGGAATCCGGCCCCACGGAAAGCTTCGGCACCGCGCATGACGAAAAGCGCGACGAGGTGCGGCGAGAGTTCAGGACCGCCCATCCAGCGGGTCCGCTCCGAACCCGTCCTCGCCGCGTCCTCAGGTGCTCGCACAGCACGTCACCAGGCCGGTCACGCGGGCCCGATAGCCAACCGATAAGGCATGGATGTTGGGCGGTCCTACGTTTCGGACATGAGCACTCCGATCTTTGCGCTTTGCGATGAGTACGTCACCCGCTGGGCGGCCCTCGACCCGATCGCGGCAGGTGCCGAGGGCATCGTGTCCGACTTCGTCGCCGCCACCGACCACAGCCCCGCCGGAAGCGCCGCCCGGGCCGAGCTGATCCGTACGACCCTCAAGCGTCTCGACGAGCTGGTCCCGACCGGGGAGTCGGACGTCCGGGCGGCCGCCCACCTGCGGGAGCGGCTGGAGGCCGAGCTCGGCTGGCACGACATGGGTGAGCCGCTCCGCTGGGTGGCGGCGCCGTACGGGCTGCCCTACCGGGTGCGCTCCAGCGTCGTCCTTCTCCCGCACGGCAACGACGACGAGTGGCGCGACGTCGCCGCCCGCCTGGCGGCGATCCCCACGATGCTCGCCGGATGGCGGGAGAGCCTGGAGGTCGGCCTGGCCTCGGGCCTGCGGGGCGCTCGCAGGCAGGCACTGGCCATGGCCGACCAGGCCGACCAGTTCGCCGGCGCGGGCGGGACTCCCCCGGCGCACGACGCCTTCGTCGCCACCTACGGCGAGGGTCCGGTCAAGGAGGAACTGCTCAGCGCGGCGGCGGCGGCCCACGCCGCGTACGCCGACGCCGGGCGCTACCTGCGCGAGGAGTACGCCCCGAGGGCGGACGAGGCCGACGCGGTGGGTCCCGAGCGCTACGCGGTCGCGGCCAGGATCAGCCTGGGCTCCGACATCGACCTGCGCGAGGCGTACGAGTGGGGCTGGGCCGAGCTGGAGCGCATCGGGACCGAGATGGCCGCCGAGGTCGAGCGGATCAAGCCGGGCGCGACCATCGAGGAGGCCACCGAGATCCTCAACGAGACCCAGGCCGTCGACTCCCTGGAGGAGTACCAGGCGTGGCTGCAGGAACGCCACGACTGGGCCATCGAGCAGCTGAACGGCACCCACTTCGACATCCCCGAGCCGCTGCGGCGGATCGTGGCCGAGGTCGACGTGAGCTCCACCTCCGGCGCGGCCTCCTACAACTCGCCCAGCGAGGACCTGTCGCGGCCCGGCCGCACGCTGTGGCCGGTCGGCGGGCGGACGCGCTTCGCCACCTGGAGCGAGCTGACCACGATCTTCCACGAGGGCGTTCCCGGCCACCACCTGCAGTTCGGCGCGATGCGGATGGCCGGGGACGGCCTGTCCAGGTTCGCCAAGGTCTCCTGGGTGGACGGCCACGGTGAGGGCTGGGGCCTGTACGCCGAGCGGCTGGCCGACGAGCTGGGCTGGTTCACCGACCCCGGTACCCGGCTGGGCATGCTCAACTGGTCGGCGCTGCGTGCCGCCCGGGTGGTCATCGACCTGGGCGTCCACCTGGACCTGCCGCTCCCCGACGGCTCGAAGTGGACCTTCGAGAAGGCCTGCGAGGTGCTGCGCGACCGGGGCCGTTGCGAGCCGCACCGGGTCGAGGCCGAGGTGGTGCGCTACTTCGGCTGGCCCGCCCAGGCCATCGCCTACAAGCTGGGCGAGCGGGCCTGGGTGCAGGCCCGTGAGGAGGCCAGGCTGCGCCGGGGCGACGCCTTCGATCTGCGTGCCTGGCACACCGCCGCAATGCGCCAGGCCGACACCGATGACAACGGCGGCGCGAAGCTGACCAGTGCGGAGAAAAAAGAACTCTCCGATCTGCGGCGTCGAACCCGGCAGC